>NZ_JBHLWA010000049.1:0-248298 GCF_042433085.1 Gallibacterium melopsittaci | reverse complement strand
ATAAATATTAGCCACAATTTTGTCCACTTGGCATAGTTTTTGACACATCAGCAACAATTTTGTCTACTATGCCGCTTTAATCTAGAGAAAAAATCAGTATAATCCAGAAGGCTATTGTTTATGCAATAGCCTTTCTGTTGACCTCTGATAAATCACTTACCAATAGGAAACAAGGAAATGGGCAATATTGATCAATCTCGCCGCAGATGGCTATCGTTGGGCGGTATTATGTTGGGTAGTTCATTTGTAGCGAATTCTGCGTTCGCTGTTTTATCTACCGCTGCTCCTAAAATTTTACATTTTAAAAATATTAATACAGGCGAGAAATTTAGTTCCCCATTTTCTCCAGGTAAAGGAGTAGCAAAAGCTGATTTACAAAAATTAAATTATTTGATGCGTGATAGACGAACTAACTTAGTTCATACTATGGATCCGCATTTATTCACTAAACTTTACCAAATTCAATCTCGCTTAGGTTTACGTTCTTGTGAAATTTCAATTATTTGTGGTTATCGTGCGCCTGCAACTAATGCAGCAATGCATCGTCGCAGTAAAGGTGTTGCAAGTAATAGTTATCATATGCGTGGGCAAGCTGTGGATTTTCGTATTAGTAATGTTTCATTAGATAATGTACGTAAAGCAGCACAATCTTTGAATAATGGTGGAGTAGGTTATTACCCACGCAGTAATTTTGTACATGTGGATACAGGTCCTAATCGTACATGGCGTGGTAGTTGATGATAGAAGTTTATAATCATTATGAATGTACAAATTATTCCAGTTACCCCTTTTCAACAAAATTGTTCTGTTGTTTGGGATGATCAAAAAAATGCCGCTATCATTGATCCTGGCGGCGAAGCGGAAAGAATTATCCAATTTATTCAAGAAAATCAATTAATTCCAAGATTAATTTTATTAACGCATGGTCATCTTGATCATGTTGGTGCAGCAGCAAAATTAAAGCGTGAATTTAGCATAGAGATTGTTGGTCCAGAAAAATCAGATGATTATTGGTTGCAGGGCTTACCACAACAAGCAGAGCAATTTGGCTTACCTTATTGTGCACCATTGACACCAGATCGTTGGTTAAATGAAGGTGATGTGATAGCGGTTGGTGATTTTTCATTTGATGTTTTACATCTTCCAGGGCATACGCCAGGTCATATTGGTTTCATTAATAAAGTAGAAAATATTGCTTTTACTGGTGATGTTCTATTTCGCCGCAGTATTGGACGCACTGATTTTCCAGGTGGAAACTTTTCTCAATTAATTCAAAGTATCAAAGAAAAACTATGGCCACTAGATGATGAAATGCAAATTGTCGCTGGTCACGGATTATTAACGACGATAGCAGATGAAAAAAGTAAAAATCCTTTTTTAACTGCACAAAATATCGACTAAATAAGGGAACTCTTTAATCAAATAAATCTCTAATAGCTGCCTCTACTATTAGAGGTTTTTTATTTTATTGAGAGCAATAAACATCAGGATGTGAAGTTACTATGTTGCGAATTTTTTCTTTTTATCCCGTACTCTATTTTTTCATTTTAAATTTAATTATTTTATCAGGTAGTCGTCTTGGATTGGCTTTTTGGCAGAAAGAGCGTGTTGATGCCGTAGATGGATGGTTTCCATTATTGATTCAAGGCGTGCGTATGGATGTAGTGTCCTTATGTTGGCTATTTGGATTATTTGCTTTTTTATCTGCTTTATTTCTGGATAAAACGCAATTTGGTTCGGCTTTTAGGGTAGTTTTACGGGTAGTTTTAACTGCTGGTTCTGTTTTTATCTTATTTATGGAATTAGCAACACCAGAGTTTATTAGTACTTATGATTTCCGCCCAAATCGCTTATTTGTTGAATATCTCGTGAATCCGCGTGAAGTCTTTACAATGTTAGCAAAAGGGCATTTGTTCACGATGATTATGTCAATCATTATTACC
This sequence comes from Gallibacterium melopsittaci, assembly GCF_042433085.1. NCBI lineage: Bacteria > Pseudomonadati > Pseudomonadota > Gammaproteobacteria > Pasteurellales > Pasteurellaceae > Gallibacterium > Gallibacterium melopsittaci. The sequence continues at coordinate 246,355 of NZ_JBHLWA010000049.1, read as the reverse complement.
ATTTTAGCGATTTGGGGATATTGGAAACTTTCTGGTTATGTAGTGCGTGATGCTAATGCGGGTCGCTGGATTTATCGCCCAGTAGTGGCAATTTTGATTGCTGGCTTAGTATTTATTGGTGCGAGATCAACTTTTGCACATCGAGGCATTAATCCTTCAATGGTAGCTTTCTCTTCTGATGCGTTAGTGAATTCATTGGTATTAAATTCAGGTTATTCGGTCCTGTTTGCATTGCAACAAATGGGAGATGAAGAGAACTCATCAGAGATTTATGGTCATCTGCCACCTGAAGAAATGTTAGTTACACTGAAAAATTTACATCCTCGTCCAGCGAGTGATTATATTCCTGGCGATATTCCATTATTGAGCAAGAATGAAGCAAGTTATCATGGTAAACCAAAAAATCTGGTGATTATTTTGGAAGAGAGTTTAGGTGCACAATTTATTGGTTCATTAGGTGGATTACCATTATCTCCAAATCTTGATCAGTTAAGTAAAGAGGGATGGTGGTTTGAAAATTTATATGCCACAGGAACACGCTCAGTTCGTGGTATTGAAGCAGTGGTAACTGGGTTTACTCCGACACCAGCCCGTGCAGTAGTGAAACTGCCAAATAGTCAAACAGGTTTCTTTACGATTGCTGATTTATTAGCAAGAAAAGGTTATCACACCTCTTTTATTTACGGTGGTGAAAAGCATTTTGATAATATGGCAAGTTTCTTTTATGGTAATGGATTCCAATTTATTATCGATCAAAATGATTATCCAAAACCAATGTTTAAAGGTACTTGGGGAGTATCTGATGAAGATCTCTTTATTCGAGCTGATGAAGAATTTCGTAAGTTACAACAACAGGGCAAGCCATTCTTTAGCTTAGTCTTTAGTTCAAGTAATCATGATCCTTTTGAGTTTCCAGATAATAAGATTGAACTCTATGAACAACCAAAAGCAACGAGAAATAATGCGGCCAAATATGCTGATTTTGCAATTGGTGAATTTTTTAAACGAGCAAAACAATCAGATTATTGGAAAGATACTGTCTTTTTAGTGATTGCCGATCATGATTCTCGTGTTGCTGGTGCTTCATTAGTGCCAATTGCCCATTTCCATATTCCAGCGTTAATTATTGGCGATGGAATTGCATCTAAACAAGATAATCGTTTAGTGAGCCAAATTGATATGCCACCAACATTGTTATCACTGATTGGGATCGATGCAGAATATCCAATGTTAGGTTTTGATTTAACAAAATATAGTCCAAATCGTGCTTTAATGCAGTTTGACAAATCAATGGCATTAATGAATGAACAACAACAAGTTGTGATTTTACAACCTGAAAAACAGCCAGCTGGATTTAAATATGATCTTAGTAAAAAAGTATTACAGCCAGCAGATGTGCCAGAAGAAATGAAAAAACAAGCATTAACTTATGCACTTTGGGGAAGTTATTTATATAAGAATCGCTTGTATCATTTACCTGAAAAGAAATAATTGTAATCTCAATTTGAATGATAAGGCTCTCGGATTTATTTTAGAGAGCCTTTATTTATCTTAAAAAATAGGCAATTTTCTATTACAATACCCACTTTTTTATTTCTCAGAATATTATTATGTCTAAAGATATGATTTTTTCAGCACCCATTGAGAAATTGGGTGACTTTACTTTCGATGAACGTGTAGCGGAAGTATTTCCTGATATGATTCAACGTTCAGTTCCTGGTTATTCAAATATTATTACGGCAATAGGTATGCTAGCAGAGCGTTTTGTGCAGCCTGAAACGAATGTGTTTGACTTAGGCTGTTCACGAGGAGCAGCAACATTATCAATGCGACGTAATATTAAATGTGACGGGGTTAAAATTTTTGGTATAGATAATTCAGAACCTATGGTACAACGATGCCGACAACATTTAGCGGCTTACCATAGTGATGTACCCGTTGAGATTATATGCGCTGATATTCGTGATATTGAAATCACTAATGCGTCTATGGTGGTGTTAAATTTTACGCTGCAATTTGTGCCACCTGCAGATAGGGAAGCACTATTAGCGAAAATTTATCAAGGATTGACGAAAGGCGGAATCTTAGTCTTATCGGAAAAATATCGTTTTGAAGATGATGTGATTAATGATCTGCAAATTGATTTACACCACACATTTAAACGAGCTAATGGTTATAGTGAGTTAGAAGTGAGTCAAAAACGCACAGCATTAGAAAATGTGATGAAAACAGATAGTATTGCTAGCCAAAAATTATTATTAGAAAAAATTGGTTTCCAACATGTAGCGATGTGGTTTCAATGTTTTAACTTTGGTTCAATGCTAGCAATTAAAGCCTAAATTAACAGAAAAGTGGACGAGAGATTAGCTTTTTAAAGATTTCTGATGGGAAATGTATTAATCCAATTCAAAGTAGTGCGGATTTTCGCTATAATCGCCAAGTTAATTTTTAGCTTAATTTAAAAACAAGGATTTATTATTATGATGCGTTCACATTATTGCGGTGCATTAAACCGTAGTCATATTGGTCAAGAGGTAATACTGAGTGGTTGGGTACACCGTCGTCGTGATTTAGGCGGATTGATTTTTATCGATATGCGTGATCGTGAAGGGATTGTTCAAGTATTTATTGATCCACAAAATAAACAAGCCTTTGAAAAAGCAGCAAATTTACGTAGCGAATATTGTATCCAAATTAAAGGCCAAGTGATTGCTCGTCCAGATAATCAAATCAACAAAAATATGGCAACTGGTGAAGTAGAAGTTTCTGCGACCGATGTTTTAATTTATAACGCATCAGATGTATTGCCATTAGATTTCAATCAAAATAATACTGAAGAACAACGTTTAAAATATCGTTATTTGGATTTACGCCGTCCAGAAATGGCACAACGCTTAAAAACTCGCGCTAAAATTACCAGTTATGTACGCCGTTTTATGGATAGTCATGGTTTCCTTGACATTGAAACCCCAATGCTAACCAAAGCTACGCCAGAAGGGGCACGTGATTATCTCGTCCCAAGTCGTGTTCACAAAGGAAAATTCTACGCATTACCACAATCACCTCAGCTCTTTAAGCAATTATTGATGATGTCTGGTTTTGATCGCTATTATCAAATTGTGAAGTGCTTCCGTGATGAAGATTTACGCGCAGATCGCCAACCTGAATTTACCCAAATCGATGTGGAAACCTCTTTCTTAACTGCACCAGAAGTACGTTTAATTATGGAAGAGATGGTACATGGTTTATGGTTAGAAATTTTAGGCATAGATTTAGGTAAATTCCCAGTGATGACATTTGCAGAAGCGATGCGTCGTTTTGGTTCAGATAAGCCAGATTTACGTAATCCATTGGAAATGGTAGATGTAGCTGATTTACTAAAAGAAGTTGATTTCAAAGTATTTAGTGGTCCTGCAAATGATCCTAAAGGTCGTATTGCAGCAATTCGTGTGCCAAACGGTTCTCACATTACTCGTAAACAAATTGATGAATATACTCAATTTGTAAGTATTTATGGTGCGAAAGGTTTAGCTTGGATGAAGATTAATGATCTTGCTGCTGGTGCAGAAGGTGTACAAAGCCCAATCGCTAAATTCTTATCTGAAGAAGTCCTAAAAGCCTTATTAGAACGTGTACAAGCACAAACAGGCGATATTATTTTCTTTGGTGCAGATAGCTATAAAGTCGTAACAGATGCAATGGGTGCATTACGCTTGAAATTAGGGCGTGATTGTGGCTTGACGAAGTTAGATCAGTGGGCGCCATTATGGGTAATTGATTTCCCAATGTTCGAAGATGATGGTGAAGGTGGTTTAGCGGCAATGCACCATCCATTTACCTCACCAGCACATGTTTCACCAGAAGAGTTGGAACAATCTCCAGTGGATGCAGTAGCGAATGCTTATGATATGGTGATTAATGGTTATGAAGTCGGTGGTGGTTCAGTGCGTATTTTTGATCCAAAAATGCAACAAACTGTATTCCGCATTTTAGGTATTAATGAACAAGAACAACGTGAAAAATTTGGCTTCTTATTGGATGCATTAAAATTTGGTACACCACCACACGCAGGCTTAGCGTTTGGTTTAGATCGCTTAACCATGTTATTAACTGGCACAGAAAATATCCGTGATGTCATTGCTTTCCCGAAAACAACAGCAGCAGCTTGCTTAATGACGGAAGCACCAAGTTATGCGAATGAACAAGCATTACAAGAGTTAGCCATTCAAGTCACTAAAGTGAAAGAATAAGAGGCAAAAATGAATCAATATAAATGGGGTGTACTTTGCTTAGCAAGTATTGCCCTATTTGCCTGTAAAGAGGATAAAACAGTAGTGCAATCTGCTGTGGCGACAACAGCAACTCAACAGTCTGTTGCTGAAACTATCCCATTAGTTAGTGCAGAACCAACAACAATAATTCAGGAGAAAAAATGTGTTGTTGATGATCGTTGCTATGAAATTGATTTAAAAGGGTTAAAGACCAACGTTGATTGGATTGATCACTACTTTCAATCGGAAATGCGAGAGTATCTTTTTCCTGAAGGGAAGGATCTTTTGCCAGAAGAGGTTGATAAAGTTAAAGCACGTTGGAAACAATTACCATTTGATCAATTAAAATCGGAATATGTTAAGAATATTGCTGATTTATTTAGCGATGCTGAACATGCACCAATTGGTTATTCATTTGAGTATCAACCACGCTTTATCGGACAACGGCAGCAATTAGCAATGTTCGTTGATTATTTTTATCTTTATTCTGGTGGCGCACATGGTATTTATGGTACGCACTTTAGTAACTTTGATTTAAAGGAAAAAAAATTATTAAAGCTAGATGATATTTTGTTACCTAATCAACAATTGAAGTTTAATGCGTTGCTACGTAATGCTTATTTATATTACATATCAACTGTAGAAAATGAGCAAGACCCAGATAAGTTAGAACAATTATTGAAAGAAAGAGAATCTATACCTGGAGGACAGCTTGAGCCAACAGATAATTTTACCTTTACTTATGAAGGTTTATTATTAAGTTATCTGCCTTATGAGTTAGGTTCTTATGCTGAGGGAGAAATTCAATTATTAATTCCTTATAGTGCTTTAATTGGGGTAGTAAAACCAGATTATTTATTTAATACAACTAAGACGATTATTTCTGAGTAAATGATGAAATATAAACACCCTGAATCGGTTTTGGTTGTAGTGTATTGTACTCATACTAAACGAGTATTAATGCTACAACGTAAAGATGATCAGGATTTTTGGCAATCTGTTTCGGGCAGTTTAGAAGTTGGCGAAACACCAGCGCAAGCGGCAGAACGGGAAGTGTTTGAAGAACTACAATTAGATCTTTCTAGATTACCAAGTACGCTTAAAGATTGTCACTATGAAGTCGATTTTGAAATCTTTGCCCAATTTCGTGCGCGTTACGCACCTAATGTAACGCATTGTCATGAATATTGGTTTACCTTACCGTTAGCAGAGGAGTATCCAGTTGTATTAACGGAGCATTCTGCTTATCGTTGGGTAGAAGCAGAAACTGCAATGAAGATGACAAAATCTTGGAATAACGCGCAAGCGATAGAAAAATTTGTAATACATCAACCTATTGAAAATTAAAGAGGATTTTTCATGGCTGGTCACAGTAAATGGGCTAATATTAAACACCGCAAAGCGGCGCAAGACGCACAACGTGGGAAAATTTTTACTAAATTAATTCGTGAGTTAGTTACAGCAGCAAAATTGGGCGGAGCCGATGTTGGTTCAAACCCACGTTTACGTACTGCGGTAGATAAAGCACTATCAAACAATATGACTCGTGATACTATCAATCGAGCTATTCAACGTGGTGCAGGCGGTGGCGATGATACCAATATGGAATCTATTGTGTATGAAGGTTACGGTCCAGGTGGTACAGCGATTATCGTTGAATGTTTGACAGATAATCGCAAACGTACGGTTTCTGAAGTACGCCATGCTTTTACTAAATCTGGTGGAAATTTAGGTACAGACGGTTCAGTGGCTTATCTCTTTACTCGCAAAGGCTTAATTTTAGTGAATGAAGCGGATGAAGATGCATTAATGGAAGCTGCAATTGAAGCAGGCGCAGATGACGTTCAACCACAAGATGATGGTAGTTTTGAAATCTATACAGCTTGGGAAGAGTTAAGTGCAGTGCGTGATGCGTTAACGGAAGCAGGCTTTAAAGTAAATGAAGCAGAAGTAACTATGATCCCATCTACAACAGCAGAGTTAGATGCGGAAACTGCACCAAAACTAATGCGTTTAGTAGATATGCTCGAAGATTGTGATGATGTACAAAACGTATATCACAATGGTGATATGAGTGACGAAGTAGCAGCATTGTTATAAAAAATATAGGTCAGAGGTTTAAAATCTGATTAAACATTAAATATCAAATAAGGGCGTTTTGAACGCCCTATTTTTTAGGTAGTAATTTATGATTATTCTCGGTATTGACCCCGGTTCACGTTTAACTGGCTATGGCGTAATTCGTCAACAAGGTAAACAACTTATTTATCTTGGTAGTGGTGTCATTCGGACGGAAGTTGATGATTTACCAACTCGCTTACAACGTATTCATGCAGGTGTCACTGAAATTATTATGCAATTTCAACCAGAAGTATTATCGATTGAGCAGGTTTTTATGGCAAAGAATGCAGATTCCGCATTAAAACTAGGGCAAGCGAGAGGAGCTGCGATTGTTGCAGCGACAAATCAACAGTTACCTGTCTTTGAATATGCTGCAAGATTAGTGAAACAGACTGTTGTTGGAATTGGTTCTGCTGATAAAAAACAAGTCCAGCACATGGTAACAAGGATTTTAAATTTATCGGCTTCACCACAAGCTGATGCGGCAGATGCGTTAGCGATTGCGATTACCCATGCTCATTCAATGCAATATTCATTGCAGATTGCTAAAGCGGGACAAGTTCAATTAACTGGAAATACAATACCATTAAAAGCGAGATATAGTCGGGGACGCTTCCGCCTAAAAGCAGAAAAGTAAGTACTGGTTATGCCATGTATAACCAGTACCAGTAAATTTAAAACATTGTTGTATCTTGGAATAAGCCGACTTTTAGATCCGTTGCGGTATAAATAATACGACCATCTACTTCCACCTCTCCATCGGCTAAGCCCATGATTAATTTACGATTAATCACACGTTTTAAATGGATACGGTAAGTCACTTTCTTTGAAGTTGGTAAAATTTGTCCGGTAAATTTCACTTCGCCAACGCCTAACGCACGCCCTTTACCTTCACCACCGATCCAACCTAGGAAAAAGCCAACTAATTGCCACATGGCATCTAAACCTAAACAACCTGGCATAACAGGATCGCCAATAAAATGACAACCAAAGAAAGGTAAATCAGGACGAATATCTAATTCTGCTTCAATATAACCTTTACCATAACGCCCTTTCGTTTCATCCATTTCAATAATACGATCCATCATTAACATTGAGGGTGCAGGTAATTGGGGGCCTTTCTCACCAAATAATTCACCACGTCCAGAGGCTAATAAATCCTCATAACTAAAAGATTTTTGATCGGTGAATGTTCTTTTTTGTGAACTACTGTTCGGCATACTGTTCTCCTACAAGTGAGCGTTAAAATTCCTATTTCAAAGGAATAACAAGATGTAAGCTATTCTAGCAAGGAAAAAAACCTTTTTAAATGGCTTACACTTGTTAGCTGAATGGTCGGAGCAGTTTTTTTACTTTTTAGTTGAATTTAGCCACGAAAACCAACGCGATAGTAATGGTTTCGTTTCGGCTTTCTGTTCGATATTTTGTAAAATTAGTTGATTTAATGGTCGATTATTTGCGTGATATTCAGTATTAGGCATCTCAATTAAATCTCGTTGCAGTAAGATTTGTAAGGCTTGTGTGGCATCTTCAACAATCCAAAGATGGAATTCACCTGCTTGCACGGCATCAATCACAGCACGGTTTAAACTTAGTTGAGAGCAAACTACGGCAGGAATAATGACACCTTGTTTTCCGGTTAAACCACGTTGTTGGCAAATTGCGAAAAAGCCTTCAATTTTTTCATTAACCCCACCGACAGCATGAACTAAACCAAATTGGTCAATTGCACCAGTTACGGCAACATGTTGTGGTAAAGGTAATTCTGCTAATGCACTCACTAAAACACAAAGCATCGCTAATGAAGCACTGTCACCATCAATTTCAGTGTACGACTGTTCAAAAACTAATGACGCGGAGAAAGGTAATTGACTTGGTAATTGCAAAATATTGCTTAAACAAGATTGTGCAATCATCATACCTTTACTATGAATATTGCCTGCTAATTCATTTTTACGATCAACATCAACAATTTCACCTTCACCAATTTGGACTAAACAGCTAATCCGTGATGGTTCACCAAAAGCGTAAGGAACACCAGGGTATTCAATGACTGACAGACCATTTATCTGTCCAATTTCTTCCCCATCAGTTGCAATATAGATCTGTTCGGCTAAAACACTCTGATAACTACGCTGTTGTAACAAGTCTCTCTGATAACATTGTTGGATATAATAGGCCTCAATCATTTCAGCGTTAATATGATTTGCTTGCGGTTGTGTCATTGATGCACCTTGCAAAATACGAAGAAGTTGAGATGGTGCATTACTAATAAGTTGTCGATCTTCGCTTTCACGCACTAATAATTGATATAAACGATTGATTCCTGAGAGATCGATAGATTTTTTTAATTCTAAATTAACGAGATGTTGCACATAGCCTGCCCATTGGTATTGTTGTTGTTCAGTTGCAACTTCACTATAAGAGGCTAATTCTGCATAATCTGCTAACTGGTATAGATCAGGTTGGATAGTTTCTAACTCGGCAATATTTTCTCGGTTGCCAACTAAAATTAATTTTAATTTCAATGGCATACTAGGAATGACACAAGGTTGGCGTTGTAGAATATTATCCAAATGCCAATGAAATTGTTGCTGTTGAAGCAGGCTTAATAAACGTAACCAAACATCAAATTGAGCTAATAATTGTGCTACTGAAACAATGAGAATCCCACCATTTAATTGATGCACAAGCCCTGGAACTAAATGCAATTTATCGCTATTAGTTAATTGTAAAATTTGTCCGAAGAGGTGTTGAGGATCAAGATAATCGGCACTTTTTACCCAGTAACGTTGAATAAAATTGTCAGTTTCTGCTTGTGCAGTACGCATTTCCATAATAGGAAATTCATTGTCACGTTGCGACTGAAATTGGTAATGCACACCATTAATTGGTAAAGGTAGATCGGCAAAATAGTGTTGTAATAAATAGTGTTCTAAACGCTGTAAATCACTAAATTGTTCATCACCTCTTAATACTAACAAATTACCATCCTGTGCGAGCCAATGCTTAATTGCTGCTGTAGCACGAGGTTGTAAATCCCAAAAATCAATATGATTACAAATTTTATCGGTTTGAATTGTGAAGGTAGGAGCGAGTGATTGCCAATCTAATTCTAATAAATCCATATGCTTTCTCTTATTATTTTTAACTGATGAATTATACACAAAACTTTACTGAATAACCCCTCTTTAAATAAGTAAGCAATATTTTCATAGAACCTATCCAACTTAGCTAAAAAATTGATTTAAATAAGGAAGCTAAGTTGAATGCTGAAATGCAACTTGAATTTCCTTATTTTCATTAAATAAATACTGAAGGTTATTTTTTATCGCCTAATTTTTCACAAATAAGCTGATACAACAAATCAATGTGTGTTGAATTAGCATTGAGTGCAGGAATATAACGATAAGATTCGCCACCAGCTTGTAAAAAGTACCGTTTATTTTCTTGGGCAATTTCTTCCAATGTTTCTAAACAATCAGTAGCAAACCCTGGGCAAATTACTGCGACTTTGCGAATATTTTTTTGTGGTAGTGACGTTAAGGTTTCGTCAGTATAAGGCTGTAACCACTCTTCTTTACCAAAACGAGATTGATAGCATAAACGCCACTGTTCTTTAGTAAGTGCAAGTTGTGCCGCAACAGCTTCTGCTGTTTGTTGGCAATGCTGGGCATAGTAATCTCCTTCTTGTTGATAACGTAAAGGAATGCCATGGAAAGAGAAGATCAAATGTTCATCTGCAGCGAGGTGTTGTTGAATACTGTGCGCTAATGCATTGATATATAAAGGGTGATTATGATAAGAGAAGATAATATCAAAAGGTATAATCTTACGTTGTTGATGTAGAGCAGTATGAAACGCATCCAATACAGAAGCGGTGGTAGTACTGCTATATTGTGGGTACAACGGTAGTAAGATTAAATGTTCTATATTTTGTGCATATAGTTTTTCAAGTGCAGAACTTATTGATGGATTACCATAAGTCATTGCTAATTCAACAACAACGTTTTGTTGCTGTTGTTGAAAGCGTTGTTGTAAGGCAGCCTTTTGCTGTTTACTAATTGCAAGCAAAGGGGAACCATCTGCTTGCCAAATTTTTTGATAAAGTGTCGCAACACGAGGAGCTCGTTTCGGCAAAATAATTAAATTTAATAATAATTGCCATTGCCAGCGAGGGAGATCAATTACACGAGGATCACTTAAAAATTGGCGCAAATAACGTTTTACTGCTGCAGGAGTAGCTTCATCTGGCGTGCCTAGATTAACTAATAACACGCCAATTTTTTTATTAGATTGCATTATTCTTCCCGTTGATCTAATACCGCAAGTGTTAAACGACTTTGGCAACAAAGGCGTTGTTGGGAATCCGTGATATTAATTTGCCAAACGTGTAGTGTTCTACCAATATGTAGCGGAGTAGCTCGAGCAACAACGCGTTCACCAAGTTTCATTGCTCGTAAATGGTTAGCGTTGATTTCAACACCAACCACTCCTTTATCTTCCTCGCAAGCACAAAATCCCGCATAAGATCCAACCGTTTCGGCTAATAGTGCAGAAGAACCGCCATGGAGTAATCCCATAGGTTGGCAATTTCTCTGATCGACGGTTAATGCTGCTTCTACCCAGTCATCACCAAATCCAATAAATTCAATGCCGAGTTGTTCAGCAGCTGTATTCTTATTTGCTTGATTAAGTGCTTCTAAATTAATATTTTTTTTCCAAATAGACATTAATGTAATACCTCTAACAATCCTTGTAATGGGTGTTTACTGATTTGATGTTGCATTCTTTTAATTTGGCTACGACAAGAGTAACCAGATACTAAACAATATTGTAAATCTTTATTTTGTAATTTCTTCTCCCAAGAAAGCTGGTAAATTTCTTTTGACGTTTCCTCATGAATAGTTTCGTGACCAAATGTTCCTGCCATACCACAACAACCTACTTGAACGACTTCCAGTTTTTCACCAAATTTGGCAAATAGGGCTTGCCATTGTTTGCCACTGTTTGGCAATAAGCTACTTTCCGTACAGTGAGGGAATAAATACCAAGTGCGTGCTGTTTCAGTTGGAGTGGATGACGTTTCATATGTTGTTAGTACATCAGATAACCACTCTTGTGCAGTAAGAACATTAAAATTCCCACGTTTTTCACCAAGTATTTGTTTATATTCATCACGATAGGAAAGCACGACTGCTGCATCAACACCAACTAAAGGTATCCCAAGTTTTGCAATACGATTTAATACTTCTGCTTGTTTAGTAGCTGTTTTACTAAAACGAGTTAAAAAACCTTTTACGTGTTGTGCTTTACCATTTGGTTTAAACGGCAATACTACAGCTTCAAATCCAAGTTTTTTGCTCAAACGGACAAAGTCGGCTACTACTTTTGCATCATAAAAAGAGGTAAAAGGATCTTGTACAATAAAGACCATTTTTTCACGTTGTTGCAAAGGTAATTGCTCTAATTGTTCTAATGAACGGTCGCGATAATTGATTTCGACTAATTGTTTTTGTAAGGATGGTACGGATAATTGCGGTAAGGCGACCATACCAATAAATTTTCTCGCTACTTTTTCCATTACAGGATGCGTTGTAATTGCATTGAAAAATGCAGGTGCTTTTGCCATCAATGGGGCAACATTTTCTACATTCGCAACCACATAATCTTTAATTGGGCGAGGATAGCGACTGTGATAGAAATATAAAAATTTTGCTTTAAAGTCAGGTACATCAATTTTAATTGGACACTGGCTCGCACAGGCTTTACAAGATAAGCAAGTATCCATTGCAGCCTTAACTTCATGCGAAAAGTCATCTTTATATTTATTAGAAAAACGATAACGTAGCTTTTCTATTAAATCAGTTAATTTGATTTTGTTTTTCTTGAAGTCTAACTGTTCGGCGGAGATATTGGCATTAGCTAATAGGCGTAACCATTCACGCACTAATGCAGCACGTCCTTTTGGTGAGAATACACGATTACGGCTCACTTTCATTGATGGACACATTACGCTATCAACATCAAAATTAAAACATAAGCCATTACCATTACAATTCATTGCACCACTAAATTGGTCTTTAATAGCGACAGGAATTTGGCGATCATAATCTGCACGCATTGGTGAAAGTACTTCAAATAATTTGGTATCTGAGTTAAGTGGTGTACAAATTTTCCCTGGATTAAGACGATTTTCTGGATCAAAGAGAGTTTTAATTTGCTGTAATACATGCCAGAGTTGATCACCAAAAAATTGGCGACTATATTCACCTCGCACCCCTTTACCATGTTCACCCCAAATTAAACCACCATATTGTTGTGTCAGATTAGCGACTTGATCAGAAATAGATTTAAATAATTTAACTTGTTCAGGATCACAAAGGTCTAAAGCAGGACGAACGTGTAATACCCCAGCGTCAACGTGTCCAAACATTCCATATTCAAGCTGATGCTTATCTAACAAAGCACGAAAATCGGCAATATAATCGGCAAGATTTTCTGGAGGAACACAAGTGTCCTCAACAAAAGGAATCGGTTTTGCACGACCTTTAGCATTACCTAATAAGCCTACGGCTTTTTTTCGCATTGCATAAATTTTTTCGACAGAAGCTAAATCAGTACAAACTTGATAACCAATCACATCATTTTGCTGATTAGCTATTTCTTGATCTAATCGCTGACATAATTGTGCAACTTGTTGTTGCTGATATTTTTCATTATTTCCTGCATATTCCACAATATTAAGACCAAGAATTGGCGTATTTTCATCTTCTTTTAATAAATCAGAAACGGAGTGCCAAATGATATCTTGTTTGGCTAAATTCAGGATTTTTGAATCAACAGTTTCGACTGATAATGCTTTAGCAGCAACCATAGCAGGTGCATGGCGTAATGCAGCATCAAATGAACGATATTTTATATTGATTAATGTACAATATTGCGGAATAGGTAATAGATTTAATTTAGCTTCACAAACAAACGCTAGAGAACCTTCTGAACCCGTTAGAATTCGACTTAAATTAAAGAGTGTAAGATCTTGATCAAACACGTGATTCAGATCGTAACCTGTAATGAAACGATTTAATTGAGGTAATTGCGTAAGAATTTGTTCACGATGTTGACGACAGAGTTGCTCAACTTCTTGATGAATTTGTTTTCCTGTTTTAGATAAATTCGCTTGTGCAATATTTTCCGCAAAATGATCACAGGCAATAGCTTCAGTATCTAGAATATCGCCATTTATTAAGACAGAACGCAAAGCAATAACATGATCAGAGGTTTTTCCATACATTAATGAACCTTGTCCAGAAGCATCGGTATTCACCATTCCACCAATAGTTGCACGATTACTAGTAGAAAGTTCTGGAGCAAAAAATAAACCGTGAGGCTTGAGATAACGGTTTAATTGATCTTTAACTACACCAGCTTGCACTCGAACCCAATGCTCTTTTACATTTAATTCAATGATCTGGTTCATATGGCGAGAGAGATCAACAATGATTGTACTATTTAGCGATTGTCCATTCGTTCCTGTACCGCCACCACGTGGTGTAAATTTCAATGATTTAAACTCATCCCGTTGAGCAAGTTTGGTTAATCTAACAATATCAGCAATTTCTTTTGGAAATAATAATGCTTGAGGAAGCTGTTGGTAAACGCTGTTGTCAGTAGCGAGAGAAAGGCGATCCGCATAATGATAAGCAATATCTCCGAGGAATCCTTGTTGCCTTAATTGGGTAATATATTGATTGACTAAAGGATCAAGCTGTTGCTTGCTCTCTAAATAAGGGATGATCATGATAAGCCTCTTTATAATGTTGTGTTTAATTGATATTAAAGGAACAAATGGAAGTTTATACTAGCATAAAAAATTAGAAAGTTAAGAAAGGCAAAAAAGATCGCGCGTTTTAGTACAAAACAGTTCAAAATTTTTTGAAAAAATAAAAAAACAACCATCATTTGCTTATTTTTTAATCTTTAAAAGGGTGTTTTTTAATCAAAAATAGAATAAAGGTTTGATTTTGTGTTGATCAATAGCGATAATATGCGTCACCGAATAAGTGAGCTGGATCTCATTTATTTTGGGGAGAGGTTGATGTTTACGATGTCTTTGATGGTAAATACAAACCTTAAAATCTAAATATAGATAATAAATTCAAGAGGATTTTATAATGAAAAAGACTGCAATCGCATTAGCAATTTCAGGATTAGCATTCGTATCAGTAGCACAAGCAGCTCCTCAAGCAAATACTTTCTACGCTGGTGCGAAAGCTGGTTGGGCATCATTCCACTATGATGTAAATCAATTTGATAGCAAATATGATGGTGATTTTGGAATTAACCGTAATTCAGAAACTTACGGTGTGTTTGGTGGTTACCAAATCACTGATAATTTCGCTGTTGAAGCAGGTTATGATTTCTACGGTAAATTAAGACGTCACCAAGGTGATTCTGTTCGTGCAAGACATACTGCACACGGTTTAAACCTTAGCTTAAAAGCAAGCTACCCAGTAGCTTATGTTGATGGTTTAGACGTTTATGGTCGTTTAGGCGCAGCATTAATCCGTTCAGATTATGCACAACATGAAAATGGTGTTAAAACAGTTTCTAAACACAAATTAAAAGTGTCTCCAGTATTCGCTGCTGGTGTTGAATATGCAATTCTTCCAGAATTAGCAGCACGTTTAGAATACCAATGGGTTGCTAAAGTAGGTAAAGTTAACCAATTTGCTGATAATGTTTCATACAGCCCAAGCATTGGTTCTGTATCTTTAGGTCTTTCTTACCGTTTCGGTCAAGGTGAACAAGCTCCAGCTCCAGCTGTTGAAGTTGTTAACAAGAAATTCGCATTAAGCTCTGATGTATTATTTGCTTTCGGTAAAGCAAACTTAAAACCAGAAGCAGCTCAATCATTAGACAACTTACAACAAGAAATTGCTAAAGTTGGTACTTTATCATCTGTTGAAGTTGCAGGTTATACAGACCGTATCGGTTCAGACAAATATAACTTAAAACTTTCTCAAGATCGTGCTAACACAGTAGCTAACTACTTAGTTTCTAAATCTGTATCTCCAGATGTAATTAAAGCAGTAGGTTACGGTAAAGCAAACCCAGTAACTGGCAACACTTGTGATGCAGTTAAAGGTCGTAAAGCATTAATCGCTTGCTTAGCACCAGATCGTCGTGTTGAAGTGTCTGTAAGTGGTCAACACCAAGCAACAGTTGAAAAATAATTAACAATATTATTTGTTCAATTTCAAAAATCCCAGCGAAAGCTGGGATTTTATTTTTACAATTTATACCTAATAAGGATTGTTTTTTGTTAAAAAATAACCTTTCTTTCTAATTAATTATCACTTCTCTAAAAAAAATCTCTTGTACTTTTTCTTATAAAAGTTGTACTTTTTCTTATCGATAAATATTTTTATTAACTTTAACTTATTGATTTTTTTCATGCTTTATTGTTCTTGTTACTATCTGTAATTATTTTTATACATAATTTCATGTTGTGTGAGAGGATGGGAGTTCGTATAATCTTTCCTAATTCTAAGCTAACTTTTCTATCTCTATTTTTTGATTAAGTGCAATTGACATAAAAATGACATTCTAGATAGTTTTTACTGTTGATTGATTTAATCTTCATATACAGAGTGATCGAGGATAATATGAAACTGACTAATGTGCAAAAAATACGATTTGCATATCTCACATCTATTTTGGGCTGTATGCCGGCTGTTCAGGCTGCTGTACCTTCACAACAAGATTTACCTGCCACAGACAATCCTAGTTTGCAACTTAACCGAATGCAAGAAGAGTTAGAACGTCAGCGAGTACAACAACAAATATCTAATGATAAACCATCAGCAAAGATTAATAGTCAAGCACGTTCTCAAACTAAAAGATCCCTTCCTGATATCCGTTTTCAGTTAAATGGACTTCATTTCCCAGTTTCACAAATCCTCAGTAAAGAAGAGTTAGATGTAATTATCCAAAAGTATGTTGGTCGTGAAATTAGTTTGCGAGATTTATATGTTATCGTAGATGAAATTAATGCACTTTATGATGCAAAAGGATATATCAATGCCCGAGCAATCTTAACTCCACAAACCATTAAGAAAGGGATAGTTACGATTGATTTAGTAGAAGGTAAAACAGGGCATATTCAATTAACAGGCAATGCAACAACGCGTGATAAATATATTTTAAATAGAGTTCATTTAGAGAAGGATAAGGTTGCCAAATTAACTGAAATTAGTGATGCCTTGATCCGTTTTAATGCCACTAATGATGCTCAACTTGGTTTAGTATTAAAAGCTGGTGAAGAGACTGGCACAACGGATTATGAAATTCGAGTTCAAGAGCCACCTCGTCACGTTGTACGTTTCTTTAGTGACAATGCTGGTTCCAAAAATAATGGTGAATATCGTTATGGAATGTCGTTATTTAATGCCAGTCTAACTGGAAATCGAGATGCATTAGGTATCACATTATTATCTTCACAAGGCACACGTTCAGGGGCAGTTTCCTACAATGCACCAATTAATACTTATGGAACTAAGTTGGGGCTCTCTTATAGTACAAACCGAGTAAGGGTTGTAGATGGTGAATTAGAACCCTTAAATGTAAAAGGTAGCGGGCATGCGTTAGGTGCTTCATTAGTTCATCCATTAACAGTGACTGAAAATATAAAATCACAAATTGGATTGGAATATAGTTACCAACGTTCGCGTACAGATTTTTCATCTAACCCATGGGTAAATGATAAAAATAATGGTGTATCAGCCTTTTATGATCGAATTTCTTATGGTGAACGTTCTGCTTTTTATCAAAAATATAGCTATAAATATGGTCGTAATGTCAATATTCTCAAAGAAAACAATCGATACGGCAAAGCAAATATTAGTTATGTTTTCCAAAAAGGATATGCAAGTAATGAACTTTCATCAATCCGCTTTGATGGACAATTAGCGACAACGACTTATTTACCATCAGCCGAACAATTCTATATTGGCGGTGCATATAGTGTCAGAGGTTATGAAGAAAGTTTATTAGGTGCTGATAGCGGAGTGAATATCAGTGCTGAACATTCGATTCCAATTTTAGCTGGTAAGATGAATGCTTATGTTTTTTCTGATTATGGCTATATCTGGGGTAAAAATGCTTATCAAGATCGAACGCTACTAAGTACAGGCGTTGGATTTAAAGGCAACATTACCAAATATTTTTCATTTAATACCAGCGTAGGATTCCCATTAAAAACGACCATCAATGATAGTGATGTTGATTCTGCACGCTTCCACTTTATGATTAACGCACAATTTTAAGCCACCATACTAAGAGGCAATGATTATGAAACGTACTAATAGATTTTCAAGAAATATCAGATTAACAGCTCAATCTTCATTAGCATTGAAATTACTTGTTGCAATCACCTCTGGTTTGGCGTTTATACCGGGAGTATCTTGGGCGGATGAAATCGCACAAAATATTACGGTAAAAGATACAAAATTTAATGGAACTGTAACTACTGGGAATGGTGTTACAACAGTTTATGCACAAGATGCGATTGATAATATTGGTGTGAATAAATTTACCAGTTTTAATGTGGCAGACAAGCAAGTTGTTAATATGCACTTTCAGAAAACTGATAATAATGGACAAAAAGTTAATAAACTGGTTAATCTTGTCGATAGTAGAATTAAGATTGCAGGGGCAGTAAATGCCATTAAAAACGGTACAGTGGATGGCGACCTCTTTTTCTTAAGTAGAGATGGAATGGCGGTCACCAGTACAGGGGTAATTAATGCTGGTTCATTAACTGTTTTAACGCCGGCAACCTTACCAACTACCAATGATGATATTAAGGATATTGTCAAGGATCCGACTCAAGTTAAATTGAGTTCAAGCGGGGACATTACGATTGATGGACAAGTTAATGCTAAAAGTAATGTAACGTTAAGAGCGGGTAAAAGTATTAACGTTTCAGGAAAAGTGCGAGCAGGTGTTTCTAGTCTTAAAAATAGCGCTAATCAAGAAGTATTCAGTCATATTGTTACATTAAATGCGGCACAAAAAGCAGGTGAAAGCGGAGAGTTAGTTGCCACCCAAAATAGTAGTGGGGATATTGTTTTGGAGGCTTTTGCAGATAATACAAACCCAGCTTCGTCATCTAATTCAACTTCTGTTAGTAGTCGAGTTCAAACAAAAGCGAATATTAATATAGATAAAACAGCAGTACTTTCAACTTCACATGGTGACATATCAATTAAAGCTGGAGCAAAAACAGTAAAAGAATCACAAACTGAGACGACAGCAGATGTCACAATTGCAGGTAAAGTATTTGGGTCTGATGTGAATGTTAGAGCGAATACGGAAGTAACGTATGAAGATCCATTTTTATACCCTAACTTCTCAGATGCCACACAGACTGTAGAAGAGTTTGTTTTAACTGGTATAGGGAATGTTGCAGCAGGCATTGATGTCAACAGAACAAATATAATCAATAAGGCTAAAGTAGATATTCAAAGCAGTGCAGTGTTAAAAGCTGAGCATGATCTGAATATCAATGCCCTTTCAACAGTAAACACGAATATTGATATTGAAACATCTATTCTTAAATTTATTAATATTATGACACCGGTGCCTGATACAGCACTGATGGTATATAACTTAGATAATCAAGCAGAAGTTATAGTTTCTGGAAAATTAAATGCAGTCAATAAGTTAGGTATTAATGCAAATACAGATGTGAGAGCTTCATTATCTGCAAATAGCATTAACTACACTATAAAGGCGGGCAATGCTCCTACATTTCAATTAGGTTTATTATTTACGGATATTAAAAATCATGCTTCTGTTGAAATTCAGAATACAGCTGATATGAATTATGAAGAGAAGAAACCTCTGCAAAATTCTTACAAAGATAGCGTTGTAATTTCAGCAAATGCACAAAACTCATTTAGAGCGAATGAAAAAGTCCGTGCCGATGATGAAACTCTTGCTATTTTAGGTCTGAACATCAGTAATTATGATAGTTCTGCTAAGGTAGATATTAATAAGGATATCAAAGCAGCTGGTAAGATTGATATTGGTGCAACAAATACGTTTCTTGAAAATGAAGTGAGTTCTAATAATCAGTTGGGCTGGAGTATGCCAGAACGTTTATTGTGGGAGCCTATTTCTAAATTTTTTAATCCAAAAAACGCCACAAAAGATGATAATAAACTCAAGAAATTTGGGCAGAAGATTTTTACACAATTAAAAAACAAGAGTGCAGCTGGCAGTAAAATAACTGAGGTTCTTCAAAAACTAGGTGAAGAAGATAGTTTTGCTGTGGGTATTCAATACGCAGCACAAAATAACGTATCTAATGTTATTGTACAAAAAAATGCACATATTCAATCAGCAAAAGATGTCAATATCTATTCAAAAACAGATATTCAAGACCATTTATTTTCTTCTTATACAAGTGTAAATAATGGTCTTGAGGGGTCGAAAACGAAGATTGCAGGTGGCGTAGCATTATCCATTTCAGATATCACTAATAATAGTAAGGTATTGATTGAAGGTGATGATAGTAGTGTTAAGAATATCCAAGGCACAAATATCTCCATTAATAGTTCAACTGAAGTTCCTTATGTTCGTTATAAGAGACTTTTTGCAAAGATAGTCGAACCTATTCAATCCTTTTTGACCACTGATGATTGGGTAAGTGAATTAAAACTTAATGGTACTGATGGGCAGACAGCAGCTGCTGTGAAGGAATTTCTTGATCAAATATCCAAAGACGACAAAACTGTTAATCCAGAAGATTTAAGTCAAGCCGATCTTGAGAAGTTACTTAGTATCCTTGATAAAGGAAACTTAAAGGTAAGTGATTTAGAACGTTTAATGACACAAGCTAAAAATACAGAAACCCCAACAGAATTTGAAAAAGCGATGGGGTCAATTATTGCTATCTATAGGATTCTTACAACGGCAGCAGCTTATCAAAATATTTCGAATCATGGTGTGCGAGCAGAGGTTGGTGATGGGACTAAACAAAAAGATAAAAAAGCAGGTTTTTCTGCCTCTATTGCCGTGACGGATATGGATAACTCAAGCAATATCCTTCTTGGGAAAACAGCTAAGATTTATGCTGACGAATCCTTAAAAGTTAGTAGTAATACTCTATCACAAGAGACAAGTTTTATAGGTAACGCAGGGATTTTACCTCTTGTAAAATCATCGGCGAAGGGGATTGGTGGGAATATTGTTTATTCAAATGTGAATAATAATAGTTTAGTCCTTGTTGCTGAAGGAGTATCTCTTAGCGCTCGAAACATTGATTTGTTATCTACTAATAAGTCTATTAATGCAAATTTAGTTTTTGCTGCTGCCAAAGCGGGAGACGGTGGTATTAATGGTATGCTAGCCATAGGTCGTGGTTCTAATAATGCACTTGTACTCGTGGATGATGAAGCGACTATTAGTGAGTCTTCTCTTATTATTCCATCTAATACAGAAGGTAAAGAAACTACCACCACAACAACGAGAGCGACAGATTTTCCATTAACAAAAGCGAATATCAAAGCACATAACAAGGTAATTAATACTAATGCTACTTTAGGTGGTCAAGGTGGAGATGGTTATTCAGTAGGTGTGGGCATTGCATTAGGTTTGTATGATGTGAATACGTTAGCTGGTGTTATTGATTTAGATATTTTATCTCCAAGTGAAACGGAAAGTAGTAATACAGATATTGATGATGAAGTTAAAAATGCACAAATTCACGAAAATGCAGCTAGAAATGTCGTATTTGGACGTTTGAGTGATGATGATAAAACCAAATTAGGTAGTGATACAGTAACGATAGAAGGTGGAATTAACGTTGGTAGTGTAGATATCCAAAGCAATGCAGAAGGTATCATTAATACAGTTGGTATTGCTGTAGTTTCAAGTGAAGATACACCGCCACCTAAGAAAAAAACACCTGAGCAGAGTGGAAACCAAAATGCAAATTCACCAGGTGAAGCAGGATCGACTAACCCTATTGATCTTGCAAAAGGTATGGATTTAAAAATTGGTGAGCAAGGGGCTCAGTTCATTGAAAGCTTCAGTGCATTGTTTGATTTAGCCGCTTCAGGTAACACTATTGGTACAGGGTTAGATAAGATTGATGAAACAATGTCAGGTAATGGCTCTGGTTCGAATATCAATAAAATCACGAAAGCAGGATCCGATGAATCATCACCTCTTAATGGTGGTGCTGATGATGCACATAGAAATGAATCTGATGCTAAAAAAGGCACCATGCAAAGTGATGCATTGAATGATACAAACAAAGAAAGTACGAAGCAATCTGCTAAAAATCAAATAGCTGCGGCAGGTAGTATTGGAGTGAATATTATTGGTGGACAAACTTCTGCCTTTATTCATAAAGCCAAGATTAATCATACCCCAGCATCTGTTTCAGATGATCAAAAAACTAATTACAAGAATACAGTGAATGTATCCTCTACAGATGAGGTCTTTATTGGAGCATGGACAGGTTCTGCTGCCTTGAGTAAAGCAAAACAATCTAGTTCTTCTGTTGGTGTAGGGGGATCGGTTGCGGTAAATAGTCTAAAACGTGATGTGATGAGTTCAGTTTATGAAAGTAAAATCAATCACGCAGATGACATCAGTGTTACTGCATTAAAAGATGGTATCGTTGTTGCAGCTGGGCTAGGTATTGCTTCTGCAAAAGCTAAAGATGGTTTCTCATTTGGTGCATCAGTGGCAGCTTCTGTTAATCTACAAAGTAGCCAAACGTCTGCAATGATGGTGAACTCTCATGTCAACAATGATGCAAGCTATGATCCTGTTGAGCCAACTAAAGATCAACCAATTCCTGTTGTGCCGAAGAAAACAAATAGCATTACTGTTAAGGCGATAAATAAAGATATTGATGTGACAGGTGGATTAAGTATAACAAAAGCAAAATCAAAAGGCGGTAATGCTGCCGCCGTTGGTGCTTCTATTGTTGTGAGTAATCTTGATAATACACTTAATAGTGGCATCTATGGGGGATCCTATCGAAATATCAGTTCTGTAGGCATACAAAGTGTATTAGGAACAACGCAAGTAAGTGTTGGAGCAGGTGTGGCATCATCTTCTTCATCTGGTGGCAGTGGCATATCGCTACAAGGTGCAGTTGCTTATAACGCCTTAAATAATGAAGCGAATACTTTCATTAAAAATACAAGAATTGTTGCAGATGTTGTTGAGGCTTCAGCAAAAGATACTAAAGAGGTTGTTGGGGCAGAAACGAGAAAAGCTGCTTATATCAAGAGCCTTGAAGATGCAGGTGTTGATGCTTCTGGTGATGATTATCGTAATAAAGAACAAAAAACAGACAGTAAAACGGAAGAAGAGACTAGCAACGATCAAAAACGTAGTGAAGCGGAAAATGCTTACATTAATGCGAATAAAGAAAGTGATCGTGGTAATACCGTTGTTGTTGGAGCGATTGCGATTAGCTTAGCCAAAGGAAGTGGTGGTGCTGGTGGAGCAGGTATAGCTGTCAGTGATATTACAAATAAAATGTCTGTTGATTTCAATAAAGCGACTATTACTGCTAATGCCATTACAACAGACTCTGAAACAAAATCATTACTTGTGTCATTTGCAGCAGGTGGTGCAGTTTCAAGAGGAAAAGGTGGCAAGTTTGCAGCAGCAGGATCTATTGATTGGAGTGATGTTGCTAACCAAGCTACTACAAAAGTAGAAGGTGGTACACTTACGGCAGATAGTATTTCGTTAAGTTCAAATAATGAGTCAAGAACTATTGGTATAGCAGGTCAAGCCAGTGTAGCGGCTAGTAGTGGTGCAGCAGTTGGTTTAACCTTGGTTTATCATGATATGGATAACGCCTCTAAAGTTGAGGTGACTGAAACTGCAACACTCCAAGCTCGTCAAGCAGATCAAGGAGTAGCTGTCAATGCTACAGCAATGAATTCTGCTAAAGCTATTGCGGTAGCGGCGGGAGTTTCTGCGTCTAAAGATATTTCAATTAATGGTTCTTTTGCTGTTAATGAAGGCTCAAATGATACAACGGTATTATTTAGTGGTAGTACCATTAACAATGCAAACATTATTACTGCGAATGCAATAGATTCATCAAAATCTGTTGTTGTTGCAGGTGGAATTACTGGGTCTGCTGGCTTGGCTCTAGGTGGCGCTGTTGCAATAAATAATTTGGGTGGATTTATTAGCAATAATGAAACAGCTTCACAAAAAGTAGGTGCTCAATTTAAGTGGATGACTGTGACAACAAGACCGCAAGCCTTAATTAATTTGACTGCTGAAGATAGAGCGTCACTTTCTACGGTAGCGGCTGGGGTTGCAATATCTACTAGTTCAGTTGCATTACAAGGGGTTGGTTCTGCAACCATAGTAAATAAAAGCGTCGAATCAACACTAGAGTATAGTAATATTTCCAATAAAGATAGTAGTAATAGTGAGGATAAAAAAGCAAGTGTCACTTTAGCAGCGACAAATAATGCTTCTGTTAATGGTTTTGCTGTCGGTGCAGCAGTTTCTGCAGAATCTGTTGCGGGAGGTATTGCGATCAATGTCAATCGTATAAATGAGGACACTAGAACTGCCGTAACAGGTGGTACATATGATCTTAATTCATTGTCTTTAAAATCTAATGCAGATGCAGGTATTCTCTCATTTGCAGCTGGTGTCGGCGCAGGACAAGGAGCAGGTGTTGCTGGCTCTTTTGGTACCAATATCATCAATAACAATACGATTAGTGCAATTAGTGGTGCAAATATTACAGCAACAGGATCTGTTGGTGTAGTTACACAAAGTGATGATGTTATTGAGAATTATGCAGGTGCGATTGCTGCTGGTGGTTCTGCAGCAGTGGGAGCGAGTGTTATTGTCAACAGTATTACAGGTAAATCAAATGCGACTGTGGATAACAGTACGATTACAGCATTAGGAGAAGATAGTTTAATTGAAGTAAATAATGGTATTAACGATGCAGGTTTTATTAGTTCTGCGATCAGTGAAGATACATTTAGCGGTACTCTACTTAAACGTAATCGTAATGTTGCCTATAAGAGTGGTTTGGTTGTTGATAGTTCTGCAACCCATTCGATTTCTTCATCTCTCTTTACAGCAGGGGTAGCAGGTAGTGTGTCTGTTGCTGGTACGGTAAATGTGAACCTTATTAAAGGTGAAACGAATGCTGGTATCCGCAATAGTACAATTAATAAAGATCTTGAACTCTTGACCATCACAGAAGATCAAGAAACTAAAAAACTTACCCGTACATGGCATTATGATCATCCAGCTGCAGATATTTATGTACGTGCAGCAGATTATACGAATGCAGCTGGCTTTGTTGGAACACTTGCTGGTAGTGGTGTTGCTGCCGTTGGTTTGACCGCAGATACAAATGCGGTTGAACGGACGACTAAGGCTTATTTTGAAAATGACACGCGCCCAACTACTGAAAGCAAAGCGGATGATATAGTTGTTCTTGCAGACGCACGTCAAGCGTTATCAAACTTTGATGTCTCTGTAGCAATAGGGGCTGGTGGTGTAGGTACTAGTGCCAATACTGTAGTGAATAAACTTAGCAGTCAAACAACAATTGATCTCAATCATCTCAATTTAGTCTATCGTAGCTTATTAGCTAATGCGACTCATCAAGATGGTATCTATTCAGGTAATGCTACCGTTGGTGGTGGTGCAATTACAGGTCAGGGCTTAACAGTTAATGTTCTTAAACAAAACTCTACTGTTTCTGCAAATGTTTCAGATAACACCTTTGAAGGTGAAAACAATACCGAAATTAAAGCCGACCATAATAGTGAAGTGCAAATGGATATTGCGTCTGCTGGTGTGGGTGGAGTTGGTGTCGCTGGTTCAGTGATGGTCAACAATATGAAGCAAAAGGTCAATATTACCTTAAATAATAATACTATCAATAGCGGTAGCATTGCAGCAAACGCTCATAATAGCTCCACTATCTCAACGCACGGTGGTAATCTTGGTGGTGGTCTTGTTGGTGCAGGGGTCAGTGTTGCTGTGAGTACCTTTAATGATCAAGTTAAAGTGAATACCGAAGGTGGAACACTCAATGCTCGTGATGACAATTTAACTCTCAAAGCAGAAAATGAACGGGATATTTCACAAGTTGTGGTCAATGGATCGGCTGGTGGTATTGCCGCAGGTGCCAATATTATGGTGACCAATATTAACTCTGATCTGTCTGATGCTAATTATAAAGATATTAATAAAAATTTAGATGAGGTTAACGATAAGCTAGAAAAAGATCAACAATTCTCGAAAGGCGAGAAAGATGAGGTATCAGGTACTAAAGTTACCGTTGATAGTACAACTCTTACTGCATCGAAAATTTTAAGTATCATTGCAACAGAATCAAAGAATGATACATCAATGTATGGTGGTAGTGGTAGCGTTGGAGGAGCTTCATTTGATGCTTCTATTGGTATTCTCAATAAGAGCAACAGCACGGAAGTACAGCTAAAATCAGCGAACTTAACAGCCAATAACGTATTGGTTAATGCTACCGATAATAAAGATGATACACTCGGACTTTATCAAGGTTCAGCTGGTGCGTTAGCTATTGGTGCGGCGTATGGCGAAGTGAATCGTAATAGCAAGGTCTTTATTGATATCGTCGATACCAATATTGATTCTACTGGTGATACTACAATCCAATCCTTTGATAATTCTGTTACAGCAATTTCTGCACGTGGTTTAGCGGCAGGTTCTGTTGGTGTTGGGGCTATCATTGCCAAAGCAAACAATAATAGTAATGTCGGCGTACACTTTAATAGTACGGATACTCACCATGTGAACACTGCGAATTTAAATATTCGTTCGATTAAAGATAATTCTGTGTCGGCAGATGTTATCGGCGGGGCAGTTGGTTTTGTTAGTGGCTATGGTATTGATGCTGAAGCTCGTGATAAGGGCGTTTCTAGCATCAATATTGAGGGATCCAAATATAGCTTTGCTGGTGCAAATATGCTCTTTAAAGCAAGCAACACTCCTGTTGTGAATGTCAATGCGGGTAGTGATGCAGCTGGTTTCTATTCAGGACAAGTTTCTCGTGCAGTTGGTTATGCAGAAGGTGAAACAAGTCTTACTGTAGCAGATAACAATAAATTTACAGCCGATACACTCCGTTTTGTAGCAGAAACAGGGCACTCTGCAGATGAAAATGCAACGACTAATGAAGATAAAGAAGCGAAATCTGCTGATGTAAATGTTTATTTACGAGGAGCTTCTCTCGGTAATGCTTCGTTTGGGGTTAATGTTGCTTCGGCAGAAACTAAGACGAAGACAACAACTACAATCGGAAGTGGTTTCTACCGTGCCTTTAGTGAAGAGAATCCAGGCACAGCACTTACTATACAAGGTTTAAATAATATCAATCGTAGTGTAGATGTGGGATCACTCAATGTAGCACTTACCTTTGCGACCAGTAATAGCACAGGTAAAACGCTTGCTGAAGATAAGATTACTGTGAATGCTAAAGGTGTGGCAAAAGATGTAAATAATAACGCCAACTATGTGAAGAACCTTATTCTTTTAGCTCAAGGGCGTTCAACTGCGGATAGTCTTGCTAATGGAGACGGCGGGGCCTTGCTTGATATTTCACCAGTTGCGGCATTAGCAGAAAATGAGCAAAACACCAATACAAAAGCATCGCTTTCTGGTGAGTGGACAGTCTTAGGTGATTTGACCATTACAGCTAACCAAAAAGATACTGCAGATCTACATTCTTCTTCTACTAAAGTTGGCGCAGCGGTTGGTGGTGCCACCCTTGCAACAAATGAGATGAAAGGTAAGAGCGAGATTGATATCAATGATTCAACCAAAATTAACGCTCGTAGTGTGACACTAAATGCGATTAACGACATCTTCACTGGTCAGAAATATCACTATACTGTTGAGGGTGAAGTGTTTGCTATCGCTGGGGTTAGTGTGCCTATTAGTAAGGCAGATGTGCGTAAAAGTACGGCTATTAATACGGGTAATGGTGTTGTTATTCAAACTGAAGGTTCGCAACATTATAACGCATTGACTAATGCCAACCTTACTAACCGTGTTAAGGCAACAGCTGTTTCTGTACTTGGCGTTCAAGTAGCAAAATCTAACAACACAACGGTTATTGAAAATGTTATCGCTCCAAAGACAAGTAGCTCAACAGCTTCATTTATTAATCAGGGTACATTAAACGATAGCATTGTCTTTAATAGCAAAGATATACTTAATCTTACTTCTCTCTCAGATGCAACAATTCCTGCTGGTTTAGGTGCAGTGATTAGTTCTAGATCGAATAATGAAGTCACTCGTACCAATAAGATTAATATTAACGGTAATGTTAAGAGTAGCGGTGATTTATACTTTGATGCGGGTCGTGGTTCTTCGCTTACAATGGATTTAGGTGCGATGGCGTATAACTACACAGCTATTCCAGTCAGTACATCACCTAGCATCAACCTAAATATCAACGAAAATAACAATGTTGAGCTTAGTTTAGGAACAGAAGGAGCGAAAGCATCACGAGATATCTACTTCTATGCCAAAGGCGGTGATACTTCCATCAAGAAAGCCACTTCAACCTATCGCTGGGTTGATGGTGGTAAGGATGAACAACGTGATTATCTAGGTAATGCCGAAGGTAAGGTAAATTTTGCGGATCGTAAACCAAATAATACGGTAACTATTAAATCAGGCAAGCTCGTTGCAGGAGATGGCAATAATGTCAATATCAATATTACAGGATTACAATTACCTGATACAGCTTATGAATTCATTGATAATATAGCGAAGCCATATACCGCAACAGTGACGATTAATGGTAAGCCATTAGAGGCGGAGAAAGCGAGAAAGTATGTTACTTTTAGTAAAGAAAACTACGCTACAACGTTATATGACCAACTTAAAGAGTTAGATAAGCTCATCGCTGCTTATGGTGGTGTACCGCCTGATTCAGGTAAAGCCTTAATTGCGTATACAGGTTATAAACAAGATCGTGAACGTGTTTTACGGGAAATGCTTAGTCGTGGTTTTGCGGTCCAAGCAGAGGGCGGAGCTATTCGTCCAATTCTCTCTGAACAAGGAACTCAGGATGCTGGGTTGATGTTGAATATCGCAACAGTGAATCCGATCTATGTCAGTGGCGGTAATGCTTATATCGAAACCGATACGGTGACTGGTCAGAATAATATCACTGCTAACAGTAGTCCAAGTATTTCTGTGACAAATAATTCAAATAACTACCTACGAGTGAAATCACTTGCTATCGGTAATTCAGGTGGTCTTATCTATATTAATGGTGTGGCGTCAGAAAACCCTGCTACAGATCAAAATGCTACAGGGATTACTATTATAAATAATCATCAGAATGCTGAATATGAAGTTCGGAGTGCAAGCAATCATAATCAGACAGATAAAATGCCAACTATCAGTAGTGTCGAAATTATTGGCAATATCGATAACCCGCTTGGCGATGTTAATATTGACAGTCAAGGAGATTTGCTCATCAGTGGTGTTTCTGTCGCTGGTAAATCAGTAAATCTCAAAGCAAAAGGCACAATAGCCCAAAGTTATTTTGATGGTTTATTTAGTGCAGGGGCGACACCAGAATATCAATACTCAGATGTCGTAAAACCTCTTAAAGAGCAGATTAATATTTCAAGAAAAGAAGGTGATGGAGCGGTTAAATCCGATGCTAAGCAGAATACGAATAGCAACCCTGAACTTAAGAAGGTAACAGATGAGGCAATTGCAGCCTTTATTAATAAATATGGGGATAGTATTAAGAACGAAGCAAAACCTTATACAGATGTAATGTTCTCCTTTGATTTATTTAATCTTTCTTCGAATGATTTTCTGTCAAAAGCAACAACTTTAGTTGAGTGGGCTATGAAGGTTTCTAAGAGTTCTAATTTTAGTAATTCATATAAGTATTTGCTAAAACAAATAGAATTAGAGCAATTAGGCGATTTAGACATGGCTAGCCTTAAGAATATAGGATCAAGCATCATTTCTTCTCTTGATAATAACTTTAAAGCAAGGTATCAGAAGAGTATTCTAATGGCTAAGCTGCCATTAGGATTTGGGAAAAAGTATGTTATCTCTTCATCAGAAATACAACAAGCTATTAAGCGAAGCTGGTCTAATCCACAGACACAGTTAAATCTATTAGCAAGTCTTTCTGCGTTGCCGCTTTCTCGCGTGATTAATCCAGATAATAGTACAACTCAACTTAGCCAACCAGGTGCATTAGATGCTAGTTTTTATCTAGGTGATAATAAGCTTATAAGCCAAAATGTATTATTTAACTTCTTTACACAATATGCAAATGCAGATGCTGTGGCAAATGCAAAACAATTTGCCGAAACATTGAAAACTAATCTCAACAGTCAAGATGATTTTACACGCTTTAAGACAGCAGAAGCGATTATCGAGAGCCAACGCTATTTAGTCGATCAAGTAGCCAAACTGGATCTAGCGATAAACAAATTTGCAACAGATTCTGTAATGCAGGACGATACAGATATTCAGATGTATCAACGAAATTTCGATATGCACAAAAATTCAGCATTGTCATTTGCAGGTTCAAATAACAATCTAAAAAATGAAATAAATAATATTCTTTCATTTAATGAGATATTGTCTTTAGAGAATATTATGACGCGATTATATAGTGCGGATGGTTCTGTGCCACTAGGCATTGCTATGTTGATTACTACGAATGTACAAACTGCCCTAGGAGCACGAAATCTTTGGAATCAGAGTATAGAGAGAAAGAATGCTAAAATTGCACAGATTAACAATGCTATTGTGGCTATTAAATCGCTTAAAGAGAAGTTAGCAGCACAAAAAGATGAGATTAATCGAAAATTAGATGCTGATATTCAACTGGCTACAGAACAACTCAATAACAGTAAGTCAGTGGATTGGAAAGCGACAGCAGCGTTACAACAAAAAGCACTTGAAGATTTAGGTGCTAGTGGCTCAACTATCGCAGGTGGTGAAATTTATCTTTCTGCGGCGATGTTGAATCTTAATGGTTTAGTACAGAGTGGCTTTGATGAGTATGTTGTTTCTGTGAATGATGAGAAATTACGTAATGCGTCTGCATCAACGACACCTGGACTATATAAGATCAATGATGGTAATCGAGCTAGATTAATTGACTTAGGCGGTGGTAAGACAAAATACGTCTATGAAGTACAAGCTTACTATAATAAAGATGCACCAGAGAACCAACGTAAAATTACTATCAGTGATATTGATGTTAAGGGTGGTCAGATCCATCTCAGTGGTCAGATTCTCAATACAGGTGGTGGTGAAATTCGTGTTGCTAGTGGTGGAGCAAAAATCACGATTACTAATGACACGAATAAAACACTCGAACTTGGTCGAATTCAAAATAACCAACGGGAAGGTATTCTAGAAATTACGGATGTAGATGTAGAAGCGAAAAAATCGCAATCTATTCGTTATCGTAAGAGTGAAACTGGCACTTATCTTGAAAACGTAGATAAGAGCGGAAAGATTACTTCATCTACGAAAGTGAATGAGGCGATTAATTATACGCCGATTAGTAAAGATATCCGCTATTACTGGACAGAAGGTATTGATAGAACAACCAGTAATATTTATGTATATAAGAAAGAGCTTTCATGGTGGGGAGCATATACATTAGATAGTTTAGCAACGCTAGAAAATAGCAAGGAGATTGTATCAGAATCACCAGTTGGTAATAATACAGATTCTAAGTTACCTGAAGGCGTATTTTTGGCAAAAGATCCGAATGCAGCAAATGTTCAATTAGATGCGAGTAGCGTATTACTTAGTTCAAGCCGAACAGATCCGAATGATGATACATGGACACATCGTCATGGTTTATTTGGCTTCTATAAAGATGTTTATTGGCGTTGGAAAACGACAACAGGATCACGTGAAACCTATTTCTATTCTGTGAAGGCGGATAAACCTATTCCAGTTAGTTTTATTGGTGAAACAAATGGTTCTATCACTATCAATAGTGATAAGAGCAGTCTTGTTTATTTAGGTGGCGATATTAAGAACGATGCAGGTAATGCAGCGACTCTCAATATTAATGCAGCTAAAGGATTAGTAGAACAAAGTGCTGGTACGAAGATTACTGCCAATAATATTAAGATTATCGCAGATAAAGGTATTCAAAATATTAAGGTACAAGCGGCTTCTGTCTTAAAAGGATCAATGCGTGATGATACTGTTACCTTAGATTTGAAAACAAATTCTGGTGGAATTGATGTTGATGTACAAAAAGCTTTCCGTCGAGGTGATAATACCCCTTACTATGGTAATGTGAAAATTAAAAATCTAGAGTCTTCAGGAATGAGCTATAACACTACCAATGCAAGTCGTGGCAGCATTGTATCGCTTAGTGCGGATGGCTCTATTACCGCAGAAAGTGATGCAAAAGTGAAAGGACAACGTATTGATTTAATCAGTCGCAATGGTTCTATTGGTACAGCCGATAATCTTCTTAATATTGAAGCAGGACAACAAGCTGCATCTGATAATCCACAAGCAGCAAGTATTAATGCAAATGCGAAAGATAATATCTACTTAAAACAGATTAGTGGTGATATGCGTATTGGCACGATAATAGCAAATGGTAATATTGTGCTAGATGCACCAAAAGGACGTTTTGTAGATGCGTTATCAAGTAAGGTTGTACAAAATAATCTCCCGACAGAAGTATTGATTAAACGCTGGATTGATGCTGGTTTAATTGAAGGTATTCGTCAAGGTAGTAATGTTGATGAAAATGGTCAACCAGTCTGGACATACAAAGGTGCGTATAAAGAGAAACTCGAACAAGATTTTGCTCGTTATACCCAAAGTATGGAAGATAGCTTTACGCAATATGTGAGCTTAAATTCTCGTATTGAAGAAGCTCGTCAGTTAGCGAAAGATTTAGCGACGAAAGTACAAACACTTGAAGCAAATGCCCCAGCAGAAGATGCTACAGATGCAGTGAAAAAATCTTATAATCAAGAGCTTAAAGAACTCAAAGCTCGTGCAAAAAGTGCTGCTCAACAGGCAGTTCTATTGGATTCTGAGCAGGCTCGTAAGGCGTGGGAAGACAAACTTGCAGCGAAACAAGATGAGTTAAATGTCTTGTTTGAGAAAGAAGCAGTTAAACTTGTTGATATACTTTATACAGCTCGTCAAGCTGCGATCAAGAATATTTCTGATGAGACACAACGCAAAGCGGCAAAAAATGATTTGGATTCTTTTTATCGCAATCGTATTACAGATGGCTTAAATGACGATAAACTCCAAAAAGCGAAAGTTGATCTTTATCAAGATATAGTTGGTGCTGCTGTTAGTGGTGATGATAATAGTGGTTTGGGAGCACTCTTGACTGCACGCATTAATCAAGCAAAAGCAGAAAAGACTTCAACCACAATTGATGTTAATGAAGCAATTTCAGCAGATGATATTCGTCAATATGGTTTACGTCGTGGTGATGCGTTAACAGCACTTACAACAGAAGGTGATGCTGCGGCAGAAAATGCGAATATCAATGCAGCGTATCAGTTATGGAATAGCTACGAGACACTTTCTAATCGTTTAACAGATGTATTGAGTGATAGTAATGTCAAATTAAGTGATCTATTAACACAAGCGAAATCTGCTAATGTTGCTGAAGCTGATAATGTAACAGCAACCTTTATCAATGCACTTCATCAGTCAAAAGAATATTTAGACTTAAAAGCAGCAACAGATAACCCTGAATACAAATGGACTAAGGATATGTTGCTTAATGCGATCAGTGATGCGATGTATAACAAGCAAGATGGTAATACTTCTTCTGATACACAAGCGAAACAAGCGAATATCGTCGGGCATAACATTGTCTTGTCAGGTGGTGGTATTGGTCAACACTTGGATGATAACGATGTGGTACGGATCAATGTGGCGGATTTAGTCAATCCAGAAAATCCAGATCGTTTTACACAAATGAGCTTATTGGCTAATGCCGAGGTTTCTGATGTTAATGTTATTACAGAGAAATATACAGTCAAAGAGCTAAATCAAAAGACAGGACAGCTAGAAGATAAGGTAAAAACTAGAGTTATCGCATATGAGCTTCATAGTAAATTGCCATTAGGTATCTATACGACCACGAAAACTACTCAGAATAGTGACGGAACGACTACGGAAGAGTTAGGAAGTATCACTTTTGCACGTAATGTGGATACGGCTCATACCTATATTGCTGCTCGTCCTAAGAGCGAAAACGGAAATAATAATGTTTTAGGTATTAATACTATTGATGCAGGTCAGGGTGATATCCGTATTCTTGGTAAGACTGGTGTGAAAAATGTTGCTAACAACCCAGATACAACAAACCTTACTGCAAAAACACTCTTAATTGAAGCTGGAAAAGGAGATGTTGCAACTAAAGAAAAACCGATGGTGGTGAATATCTCTGATATGGTAGAGGCTGTACGTGGTTTAAATGCTTATATTAAGCATATAGGTAGTAACCCATTAACTTTCCGTTCTGCCGTATTAGAAAATCAATTTGTAATTGATAGCTGGAGCGGTGTTCGTTCTGAAGCTGGCGAGGATGCGATTGGTTATATCAATGCGAAAGAAGGGTTATTTATCAAGGTCGATCATACTGATGTGGGTACACCAGATACCGCATTGCGTGTACTCGCCAATAAAGAATCGCCTATCAATATTGAAGGGGCTAATAATGTTTATTTACTCGGTGTTTTAGGTAAACAAGCAGATGGTTCTTTATATTTAGGCAACATTACTGCGGAGAATTTATCAGCAGAGAGTAAGGGAGATCTACAAGTTGGTGATGAGAAAGATGCTAACGAAAATATCAAGACCATTAAGGTTAAGAAGGCAGCATTAACCGCAGAAAAAGCGATTGTTATTGTAGGTAATGTCAATGCAGAAACTTCTTTAGCATTAACCTCTAAAAAAGCAGGTATTACCGATAAAGCAAATGCGAAGATCACAACAGAAACTGTCGAGGCAGTAAGTGCTGATGGTATTGAATTCAATAAAGGTAAACACTTTATTAACAATCTCATTGCGAATGTGTATGACAAAGGTGAACACTTTAACGGTAGTATCAATGTGATTACGAGTGCAGATACTTTCAAAGCATCGATTGCTAAACCTGTGATGGGTAATATCGTTATTGAGAATAAGACAGGTGAGATTGTTGTAGATAAGGATTTAATTGCGAACACAGTGAAGAATAGCGGAGGAGGTATCACTACTGGACGTGAGGGACGTATTATCCTTATTGCTGCTAACAATATTACAAGTTCAGCTGCTATTGATGCACAAGACAAAGTTTCTCTTGATAGTAAGGGAGCAATTAATAATAGTGATAACATCCGTTCTGAAAATCAAAGTGTAACAATGACAGCAATTAACGGTATTGAAAATACAGGTACGATTAATGCTGGCACATATGTTGACGTGACAAATAAGGGTACAGGTATTATC
Organism: Gallibacterium melopsittaci; assembly: GCF_042433085.1. Taxonomy (NCBI): domain Bacteria; kingdom Pseudomonadati; phylum Pseudomonadota; class Gammaproteobacteria; order Pasteurellales; family Pasteurellaceae; genus Gallibacterium; species Gallibacterium melopsittaci. The sequence continues at coordinate 211,397 of NZ_JBHLWA010000049.1, read as the reverse complement.
AAATTAGGTGGTGCAGTCACAGGCGGTACATCTGTAACTGCTCATACAGAGGCAGGTAATATTACTGTTGGTGGTGCAGTCACCGCTGAAAAAGAAAATGTTGCGTTAACCGTTGATGGTCAAGGTGACATTTCTACAACGGGTGAAATTACTGGTGGAACCTCAGTTGTCGCTGAAACTGCAGGTGGAATTATTAATCTTGGCGGTAATGTCACAGGTGGTACATCTGTAACTGCTCGTACTGGAGCAGGTGATATTACTGTTGGCGGTGCAGTCACAGCAGAAAAAGAAAATGTTGTGTTAACCGTTGATGGTCAAGGTGATATTTCTACAACGGGTGCAGTGACTGCTGGTCAATCTGTAACTGCAAATACACAAACAGGTACCATTACTTTAGGTGGTGATGTGATTGCAACCAATAACAATATTGCTTTAACTACAACAACTGGTGCGATTGTAGTGAAAGGCAATGCGAAAGCGGGGCAAGATATTGCAGCGAAGACCATCACTGGCGCAATCAATGTGGAAGGTAATGCAACTGCAGATCACGACATCACAGCGAAGACTGAAACTGGAGCAATTACCGTTACTGGTAATGCACAAGCTGGTCACGATGTAAATGCAGAGTCGAAAAACGGAGCAATTGCCTTTAAAGGTACAGTTACGGCAGAAAATGATGTAATTGCTGCAACGACAGAAAAAGGCAATATTACGCTTGAAAAAGATGTGACCGCAACTAATCGCAATATTGCATTAACCACTAAAGAAGGTGCGATTACCATCAAAGGTAATGCTGATGCTGGTAATGACATTGTTGCGAAGACCGTCACCGGCGCAATCAATGTAGAAGGTAATGCAACTGCAGATCACGACATCACAGCGAATACTGAAACTGGAGCAATTACGGTAACTGGTAATGCAGAAGCTGGTCACGATGTGAACGCAGAATCGAAAGATGGAGCAATTACCTTTGGTGGTACAGTCACAGCGAAAAATGACGTGATCGCAACCACAACTACAACCACAACAGAAAACGGTAACATTACGCTTGCTAAAGATGTGACTGCAACCAATCATAATGTTGTATTAACTACAAAAGCTGGTGCGATTGCAGTGAATGGTAATGCAAAAGCAGGTCAAGATATTGCAGCGAAGACTGAGACTGGTGCAATTAATGTAGAAGGTAATGCAGATGCTGGACGTGATATCACTGCGAAGACTGAAATTGGAGCAATTACGGTAACTGGTAATGCACAAGCTGGTCACGATGTGAAGGCTGAATCGAAAGATGGTGCAATTAGCTTTAATGGTTCAGTCACAGCGACAAATGACGTGATAGCGACCACGATAGAAAAAGGTGACATTACGCTTGCTAAAGATGTGACTGCAACGAATCGCAATATTGTATTAACCACAAAAGAAGGTGCGATTACCGTCAAAGGTAATGCTGATGCTGGTAATGACATTGTTGCGAAGACCGTCACTGGCGCAATCAATGTGGAAGGTAATGCAACTGCAGATCACGACATCACTGCGAAGACCGTCACTGGACCAATTACGGTAACTGGTAATGCAGAAGCTGGTCACGATGTGAACGCAGAATCGAAAGATGGAGCAATTACCTTTGGTGGTACAGTCACAGCGACAAATGACGTGATCGCGACCACGACAGAAAAAGGTGATATCACGATTGAAAAAGATGTGACTGCAATCAATAACAATATTGCTTTAACTACAAAAGCTGGTGCGATTGCAGTGAATGGTAATGCAAAAGCGGCTCAAGATATTGCAGCGAAGACCGAGACTGGCGCAATCAATGTGGAAGGTAATGCAACTGCAGATCACGACATCACTGCGAAGACCGTCACTGGACCAATTACGGTAACTGGTAATGCAGAAGCTGGTCACGATGTGAATGCAGCAACCAAAGATGGTGATATTGGTGTTACTGGTGCTGTAACGGCGGCTAACAACATTATGGCAAATACCGTTAATGGAAATATTTCCTTAAAAGGTAAAGTTCGTGCAAAACGTAATGTTATCGCAGAATCTACTGGTGAGGGGGCGATTACTTCAGGTAATGATATTACTGCCGAATTACAAGATGTTCGTTTAACAACTAATAGCGGTAATATTGATGTTGGTGGTAGTGTTGATGCAGGACATAATGTGGCAACTGCTTCACAAACAGGCGACATTCATATGCAAGGTGATGTAACAGCGGAAAATGATGTGACAGCTCGTACTGCAATAGATGGTGACATTGAGTTTGAAGGTAATGTTGTGGCGGATCAAGATATTCTTGCTGATACCATTAAACAAGGTGACATTATCTTTAATGGTAAAGTTCGCTCAAAACGTAGTATTGCGGCCAATGCACAAAATACAGGTTCTGTCATTCTTCGTCAGGATATTGATGCTGATAAAGATATTGCAATTAATGCACACAACGGCAATATTCTCTTTGCTGGCAATAATCCGACAACAGAAGATATTCACGCAACTGCTAAGACAGGTGATATTACACTTCGTTTAACTGGTGTAGGTGATATTAAAGATAGTCATCGTGAGGAAAATGGCGATCGTGCATTCTTGAAAGCAGAACAAGGTAATATTACAATTGAACACCTTGGTAGAGGCGATATCAGTTTGTATAAAGCTGATGCTGCAGGTATCAATAAGGTTACATTACAAGATGGTAATGCATATTTTGAATATGCAAATGGTGATGTGATGGAATGGTCATTAGCAAATCCAGAAAAAGCGATGTTAATTCGTAATATGGAAATTGGCCGAATCTTAAACACAAAAGCACAAAATGTATCCATTGATAACATTACTCAACGACCATTAGTAAAAGCTAATCTTGTTATTACGCCAGATGGTGCAACAGCAGATCGTGCAATAAATGACTTTACAATCCGTAATATTGTGCCAAATCAAGGTAATGGAGTTGTAATAAGCAGATTATGGACTAATACAGGATATATTAAAGCGAATGCAGAACCGTTCACTTTACCTAAACTCTATGTATTAGATCAGGCGGTATTCAGTAATGGAGTAACAACTTCAAAAGTCTACGGCTTTAATCCACAGATTACACAAGGATATAATAACTATTATTGGATTGATACAAATATTAATAATCCAAGAAATGCATTACGGATTTGGCGTTCTGACTATAATGATGGTCGTTGGGCAAGTATGAATTTTGCTTATAGTAGAGTTCAATTTAGTAAAGGCAACTTGCTTGATTTAGGCGATAATTATTATGTTTATTCACAACGCATTCCATTGACAGACTGGATGAGTTATAAGACTGCGTTTGATGATTTCGATGTACCATTTGGTAAAAATATGGTGGGTAATTATCATCAAGATTTCTATCGTTATCCTTGGGAAATGATGATTGAAAATAGAGTAGTTACGACAATTAAATCGGCTGATGAAGATGAAATTGTTGTTGAATAAATAATGAAATTTTTCTAAATACAAGTGGTGGATAGGGTGTCCACCACAATCACAATCACACAGAAGGAGAATTTGTGATGAATAAAAAAGCTGAAAGTTTTAAAGCTTATTTAGATAATGCAAAAGTGGAAGCTTTTGCGATTGAAGAGATTGCTGATGATGCATTGAATACTGTTGTATTCCGTTCACATCTTGATATTGGGGGAAACCAATTACCTACTATCGTTATTTTAGATGATTCTATTTATGCGATGATTCGTGTATTAGTTGCACCAAAAGTTGAATCAGAAGAAGCTGTAGAAAAAGTACGTGCTTTATTAAATGATTTCAATAAACAATATAAATCATTCAAATATTATCTAGATAATGACAACGCTATCGTATTAGATACTTGTTTATTAACCGAAGGTGAGAAAATTAATGGTGATTTAGTTTATGCGATGTTTGAAGTATTAATTAATCACTTAAATGAATCTTACAAAACTGTTATGAAATCAATTTGGAACTAATACTCTAGTTTGTTGATTGTTTTAAATAGACCCTGTAAAGCGTAAGTTTTACAGGGTAATTTTTTATCTTCTTATGATTTTCTTCTCATTCCCCAAATACAAACAGGGATAAAGCTAAGCAATACGATAGAACCAATAATTACGCTTCCCCATGAAAAATGTCGCCATAAGAAAATGAGATAGAAGCCTACCATACTTGAACCAAAATAATAGAATGAAAGATATAACGCTGAAGCTAATGCTCTAGCCTGTTGTGCTTGTTTGCCTACCCAACCACTTGCTAAGGCGTGTGTAGTGAAAAAACCAATACTGCAAATTAATAATGCCAGAATGATTAAAGGTAAGGATGATACGGTTAGGCATAAAACACCAAGTAATAATACACACCAACCTAAAAACATACCGCGTAACGCAGAAAAACGTTGGGTTAATTTACCCGTTAGGCTGGCTGCAAACGTACCACTTAGATAGCATAAAAAAAGTAACGAAACTTGAGTTGTGGAAAAATGATAAGGTGCATTAATTAAACGTAAACTCACTACAGAATAGAGATTAATAAAGACACCGAAGCCAAGTCCGCCAATAAAATAAGTTCGCCATAATTTTGGATTGCGGATATGACCGCATAAATTTTTCCGCAGATTATTAAATTGCAAGGTTTGCAGTTGAAAGTGTTGTTCTTTTGGTAAGCAATAAATAATCAGAAATACGCCAATTACAGCTAGAATGCCACAAAAAAGCATTGGTGTGTTAAGCCCGAAATGATCAGCTAAAAAACCACCTAGTAGTCGCCCTGAAATTCCACCTAATGAATTTGCCGCAATATAAGAACCAACAACAGAAGCAATAGAACGAGGCTCAAATTCTTCGCTAATATAAGCAATAGCAACGGCAGGTAAGCCACCTAATGCAATACCTTGTGCTACACGCAAAAAGATCCAAGAGCTGACGGAATCTGCAAAATATAAAATAATGCCAATAATGGCAGTTATTCCAAGACTAATTTGCATCATTAAACGGCGTCCAAAACGATCTGCAAATAATGCCCACGGAATAAGACTCAAACTTAACCCTAATGAGGCACCAGCAAAAATCCAATTTGCGATGGTGATCGAAACTTGATATTTTTTGGCAAAATCTGCCAAGATCGGTTGTGCAGAGTAGAGATTACAAAAAACTAAAAAAGACGAGAAAGCAAGAGCAAAACTTGCTAAATAAAACTCTCTAGAGCGCAGAGTAATCATGGATATTACATTGGGTTAAGATAGGAATAACCCTATCTTATGCTCTTAACAATGTTTTTACAATCTTTTATGTTCGGTGTTGTAATATTTCAACGACATCACCAACCCGTACCATACCACTATTTAATGGAATCAAATTGATCCCAAAAAGAGGCTCCCCTTTTTCGTTGGTATGGATTTTTTTCAAGGTACGAAATGGTTCACATTTTGGGTCTAACTCACCAGTTTCTAAGTTGCGTGTTGTGAGAATACACCGCTCACAAAGTTTAGTGTGTAAAAATTCTACTTCGCCTATCTTAATTTTTTGCCAAGTTTCTTCCATAAACGCATCTTCACCACTCACAACTAAGTTACCTCGAAATTGATCAATACTAAGTGGTATAGGACAGGCTTGCTGTACAGCAGTAAAGGAACTTTCACTGACTAATAACAATGGATATCCATCAGCAAAAGAAACACTATATTCAGGAAAATTCTTAATAACTCGTTGATCTTTTTCGCCTAACCAACGTAATACAACGTCAGTTTGTAACTTTTCACTAAACCATTGATTAATTTCAATTGGAGCGATAAATGATGGAAAGTGAGTTCCCCATACCTCACACTCTTGTTGTTGGACAAAATCTTGATAACGCACAATAACTTTACTGCCATCACGATGGATAACGATAATGCCGTGTGCGATAGGGTACGCAGAGAATTGATATAACCCTCCATGTTTTCGTGCCGTGATAAAGGTTCCATTTGGATCAGTCAACATAAATTCTCGATCGAAACTTAATCCATGTGGTTGGACATAGCTTTGTTGTGTGAAGCAAGGTTGAGTGGATTTTATTGGATAAAATGCAATTTTTTGTAATGTGTTCATATTAGTTAGATCCTAATGTAGGTGTAATACTGTATTACTGTAACGTATCCAACTTGTAATGAAAATCTTTTTTCTAGTTAAACATCTCTTTTAGCCGCTCTTCTTTAGAAAAAATCTAATAAAATTCCCAAAAAAAGAAAAAATTTAATAAAAAATTTAAAAAAATGTTTGACAATATTTAATTGTGGATTTTATTCTTTAGACAAGAACTAAATAAAAGATCATTTTAATGGGTTTTTATCATTTATAAGGTTATTTATTTAGAATAAATATCATTTTTTGGTTAAAAGGGTAGAAAATATCTAATTTTATTGAAAAACATTCATAGGGGGTTTTATGAAACTGATTAGTGCAATTATTCAACCTTTTCGTTTAGATGAGGTACGTGAAGCATTAACGGATATTGGTATTCATGGGATTACCGTTACAGAGGTTAAAGGCTTTGGACGACAAAAAGGACATACTGAAATTTATCGTGGTAGTGAATATTCAGTCGATTTTTTACCAAAAATTCAGATTGATATTGCAGTGAGCGATGATGTGGTTGAGAGTGTAGTAGAAACGATTATTGAAGCCTCACAAACAGGACGAGTAGGAGATGGAAAAATTTTCGTATTACCTCTTGAACAAGTCATTCGAATTCGTACCCGTGAAACAGGTGATGATGCTCTTTAATTTATATTAATAAAACAAACACAACAAACTTAGAGGAATTAAAAAATGAAACGATACCATTGGTTAATGGCTTTGTTGCCAATGACGGCACAAGCTGATCTAGCAGATTGGGTACAACCAACTTCAGTGATTAGTGCAGGGGATACAGCATGGGTAATGCTAGCAGCAATTTTAGTTCTATTTATGGCTATTCCAGGATTGGCCTTATTTTATGCGGGGATGGTGCGTAAGAAAAATATATTGGCAACAATGGTACAAAGTTTTGCTGTCTGTTGTTTAGTCGCTGTAATTTGGATAGTTTGTGGATACAGTTTAGCCTTTACACCAAATAATGCGTTTATCGGAGGATTAGAACGCTTGTTCTTAAATGGTTTAAATGTCTTTACAGAACAAGGCAAGTTAACCGTTTATCCAGGAGCTGGTTCTATCCCTGAATCCGCATTCATGGTATTCCAAATGGCCTTTGCAATTATTGCAGGTGCAATTATTACAGGTGCATTTGCAGAAAGAATTAAATTTGGAGCTGTTTTAGTTTTTGTCGGAATTTGGACACTATTAGTATATGTTCCAACTGCACATTGGGTGTGGAGTATTGGTGGCTGGTTAGCTGAAGATGGTGTATTGGATTATGCAGGTGGTACGGTAATCCATATCAATGCTGGGGTAGCGGGACTTTGTGCAGCAATCTTTATTGGTAAACGTATTGGTTATGGTAAAGATGCAATGCCTCCATATAACTTAACGTTAACATTAATTGGTTGTGCGATGTTATGGATTGGTTGGTTTGGTTTCAACGCAGGTTCAGCACTTGCTGCAGATAGTCGTGCTGGAATGGCATTAGCAACAACACAAATTGCCGCCGCCGTTGCTGCATTAACTTGGATGGTATGTGAAGTGATCAATAAACATAAACCTTCTGCATTAGGTTTAGCATCTGGTGCGATTGCAGGATTAGTTGGAATTACTCCAGCAGCAGGATTTGTTTCTGCACAAAGTGCAGTCTGGATCGGTTTGATTACCAGTGCAATCTGTTATGTTGCAGTGACTAAAGTAAAAAATAAATTAGGCTATGATGATTCTCTTGATGCGTTTGGTATTCATGGTATTGGTGGAATTGCTGGTGCAGTGTTAACAGGTGTATTTGTTTCAACTGATATTACTGGTGGAGATGCAAGTGTCTTTGCACAAGTGGAAAGTGTGGTAATCACTTTAATTTATAGCAGTGTAGTTTCTTGCTTAATTCTCTGGATAATGAGCAAATTCACAGATATTCGTGTATCAGCTGATGAAGAACGTCAAGGTTTAGACTTAGTTTCTCATGGCGAACGTTTAGAATAATATAAAGTAAATATAATGATTTTTTATTAAGCATAGTAGTTGTTATCAATAATATTTCTGCACCCTAAAAGTTGAATATTCAACTGATTAAGGTGCAGCTTTTTATATTTTTACTAGTAAATCATTCATCTTTAATGTTTATCTATTTTTTTAATTTTCCCGAACCCTTATTTTTTAGTTAATCATAACATTTTGATTTTTATTGTTTTTTTTATTTTGTTCTAAAAAAAGGGTATCATTGTATTTTTTCCTTACAATCTTTGTTTTATCTGTGATAAAGTGAGTTTCCATTCTAGGTTTACTGCCGCATAGGCAGCTTAGAAACCGAAGGGGCAACACAAAATGAGAAAAATACATGGTTTACTGCCGCATAGGCAGCTTAGAAACTTATGATACGCCACTCCCAACAAGTGCAAGTGTTTACTGTCGCATAGGCAGCTTAGAAAAAGGGGGAGTTATGACTACAACAGCAAATGAGGTTTACCGCAGAATAGGTAATAAAAAAGCCTATCTTTTCGAGAGATAGGCTTTTGTATTTTATAGTATTTTTATTAACCTGGTAATAAAAGGTTAGGAATAAATGTAATAATTTCTGGGAATATGGTAATCAATACTAAAGTAGCAAAGATTGGGATAAGGAATGGTAATACCCCTTTTGTTACTGTACTTACACTCATATTACCTACACGGGCTACTACAAAGAGTGCCATACCCATTGGTGGAGTTAAAATACCAATCATCATATTTAATGTAGTCATTACTCCGAAGAAAATAAGATCAATATTAAAATGGATTGCGATTGGAATTAACATTGGTAACACCAAGAATTGGAGTGCTAATGCATCAATAAACATTCCTAAGAAGAGGAGAAGTAGATTGATCATTACCAATACCATTAATTGTGAATCTGCAAAAGTAATGAAGAGTTCAGCAATTTTCATTGCAACTTGTTCACGTGCGATCATATCACCGAAGAATGTTACTGTTATTACCATTAATACTGTTACACCAGTAATGGCAACCGCTTCAACGCAGCCTTTAAAAAGAGTTTGAAGAGTAAGTTCTTTATAAACAAATTTACCAATAATAATTGAATAAAGTGCTGCAACAACTGCTGCTTCTGTTGGTGTAAATAGACCAGAGAAGATACCAGCAATAATTAGAATTGGTGTGAGTAATGCCCAAAGTGCACCTTTAAATTTACGACAAAGGACTTCCATTGAGGCTTTTGGAGTACGAGGATAGTTACGTTTTTTTGATACGAAATAATTCATAATCATTAATGCAACCGTAACAAGTACGCCAGGAACAAAGCCAGCAACAAAAAGTTTTGCAATAGACTGGTTAGAAATAACACCATAAATGATCATGGCGATACTTGGTGGAACTAGTGGACCAATAATACAAGAAGCCGCGGTAATTCCACCACAAATATCATCATCATAACCAGCATCACGCATTGCTTTAATTTCTAGTTGACCTAAGCCACCAGCATCAGCCAGTGCAGAACCAGACATTCCAGAGAAAATTAAACTTGCACCAATATTTACATGCCCCATACCACCACGATAATGACCAAGTAATGCTTTAGCAAATTCGAAAATTCTAGTCGTAATACCACCGGTATTCATCAAAATACCAGTAAGAATAAAGAATGGAACACTGAGTAATGAGAAGCTATTTAAGCTATCGACTAATTTTGCCGAAGCAGAATTTACGACATTCCAGCGAGTCATTGCGAAATAAAGAATGGTTGCAATGAATAGTGACCAACCTACTGGCATACCAATAAACATAATCACTAACCAGACTAGAAGAACAATATAAACAGATGAACTACCAAATTTTACATAGTTAGTGATACGTAGTACTTTGAAAACATCAGGTGCAAATAGAATTAAACCAATTAATGCGACTGCCAAAATTAAAAAAACAATTGCAGGAATATAGCTAAGATTACTTTTATAGTTTTCAACTTGGGCTTGTAAAAAGCGAATTAACATTAGGACAGATAATACTGGTAAAGAAGCATATAACCATTTTTCAGAAATTCCTAATGAAACAAGCTCAAATGATGCACCATCATAAAGTTTGATACCAAAATGAATAAAAAGAATTATACAGATAAAAGTGAGAGTTTGCGTGATAGATATCATCACTTTTTTCATTTTATCTGACATCATATTGGTAAGAAAATCAATGAATACATGTTGTTGTGAGCGAATTGCCATTGAAATTCCCAACATACCAACATAAACGAATAGTAAACGGGCTAACTCTTCACTCCAAATTAACGGGGAATCAAAGGCTTGTCTTGCAATTATTTGTGCAATGAGAATGACAAAAATGATCAAAAATAGAATACCACCTAGCCATTCTTCAAGTTTATTAAAATATTTCATGGTAACCTCATAACATCTTTTACTAAGGTTAAAAAAAAGCCCTAGCATTTTTAGCTAAATGCTAAGGCAGGGAAAGATTATTTAGTTAAAGCATTGATTTCAGCAATAGCTTCTTCACCTTCTTTACCATTTTTCTTGATGTATTCATCGTAGTATGGTTTCATTGCTTCTTTGAATGGAGCAAGTTCAGGTTGAGTTACTGTCATACCTTTTTGTTTAAAGTAAGCAATAAGATTATTCTCCCCCTCTTCGAAGAGTTTTGTATGGTAATCAGCGGCTTTAACTGCTGCATCTTTTACCACTTTTTGTAGATCTGGTGGAAGTTCTTCAAGTGTTGCATTACTAACTAGATATAATTGGTCATTCAGGATATGATTGGTTAAAGCTAAGTATTTTTGCACTTCTTCAAATTTTTGTGATTGAATAGTTGGTAATGGATTTTCTTGTCCATCTACAGAGTTAGTTTGTAATGCAAGATAAACTTCAGAGAATGCCATTGGTGTTGGAGATGCACCAGAATATTTTGCATAAGCTAAGTTAGTTGCTGCATTTGGCACACGTAATTTCAAGCCCTTCATATCATTGATGCTATTAATTGGACGGTTAGATGTTGTTTGACGAGTTCCGTTATAAGCATCGGCTAAAATTGTGATACCTAAATCTTTGTTTACTTTTTGAATTAGTGATTGACCGAATTTAGTATCAAATAATGCTTCTTTAGCAACTTTGAAGTTTGGAATCATATAAGGTAAAGCGAACACTTCAGCAGAAGGATAGAATAATTGGAAACGTGCAGATTCACCGAAAGTGAAGTCTAAGGCACCATCACCAAGTTGTTTGATCATTGAACGGTCATCACCAAGTTGTGCACTTGGATAAAGAGAAATTTCGATTTTGCCATTAGAATTTGCTTTTACTTCTTTAGCAAAGAATTCTGCTGCTTTATATTCATTTGAAGTTGGGCCAGCTACTAAACCCATTTTCAAATCAAATTCTGCGGAAAATGCTGCTGCAGAGATGCCCATGCATAGTGTAGCAAGTAGTAACTTTTTGAATTTCATTGCGTTTCTCCTATAAGAGTTAGATTGTTGGGAAAAGTAGCAAGTCATACATATGATTGTATAAAGCAAGCACTTTTTACTGATGATTACTATACATCATTTTTTAAATATAAATGAAGTTTTATTTCATTATTGAGAGATCAATCACAAAATTTATGAAGCGAGATTAAATTTTAATCACCATATAAAAATAAAAAAGCCCTTGTGAAGACAAGGGCAATAGTCTTAATTGAGGTTAATTATCATATTATTCAAAGAGTTCCTGATGAAGTTTACGCACTACTTCATCAGCATGTTCACTCTTCACTAATAAACAAATATTATTGGTGCTTGCACCATAGCTAATCATACGTACATTGAATTCTTCGATTGTTCCAAATAGGCGTTTTGCTACACCTGCGGCAACGTGTAAATCGTTACCAATTAAGGCAACAAGGGCAAGACCAGTATCGACTTTCACAGAAGCGGTTTCACTTAATTCTGCCAATAGCTCATTAGACAGTAATTCTGCACCAGAAGAAGCGGAACCTGTTTTATCTAATGTTAACGCTACACTGACTTCAGAAGTGGTAATAGTATCAACAGAGATTTTATATTTCGCCAAAATATTGAAGACATTCGCTAAAAAGCCTTGAGCATGTAACATACTCAAACTAGAAAGTGTTAATAATGTTTGATCTCGACGTAAAGCAATAGCACGGAAGAGTGGTCGAGGTTGCGGATCACGTGTTACCCAAGTTCCACCTTGTTCAGGGGCTTTACTTGAACCAACATAAACAGGAATATTGCTGCGAACGGCTGGTAATAATGTTGCTGGGTGTAATACTTTTGCACCAAAAGTTGCCATTTCAGCAGCTTCTGCAAAACTCATTGTGTCAATTTTTTGTGCAGCTGGTGCAATACGTGGATCAGTGGTGTAAATACCAGCTACATCCGTCCAAATTAATACATCATCAGCATTTAATACTTCGGCAATTAATGCTGCGGAGTAGTCACTACCCCCACGACCTAAAGTGGTGGTTTTACCATTTGGTGCACGACCAATAAAACCTTGAGTAATAACTAAATCACCACGATCAATTAATGGTTTTAATACTCGATCACAATTTTGTTGGGTTAATTCATCATTAGGTGCTGCTTTACCATAGTGATCATTAGTAGCAACTAATGTGCGTACATCAACCCAAGTTGCACTGGCACCTAATTCACGCAATACTTCAACGAAGATTAAGGTGGACATCATTTCACCATGGCTAATAATTTCATCAATTAATGCAGGTGAAGTTGCAAGTGAAGCAGCATCAGAAAGTGATTCAACGTTGTCTAATAGACGATCAATTTCTTCACGTAAAATCGTTGAGTTTTTTAATTCATCTAAAATATGGTATTGGATTTGTCTAACTTGATTGAGGAGAGATTCTCTTTCTGCTTTTTCACAACCATTTGCTAATGCAACCAATAAATTAGTGATACCAGCAGAAGCTGACAAAATAACAACACGGGTATTTGGATCTGCCATGACGATTTTGGCACAAGATTGCATTGCAGCGTAATTAGCTACGCTAGTTCCCCCAAATTTTGCAACAGATAGATGAGACATAAAATTTTCCTTAAATAATAATGTTGTGAATAAATGCTTGTATTACAGAAGAATAAGGAAAACGGGAAGAGAAGTGGAATGTACTTGTGGTTCATTCAGAAGCTCTTCATCGTTTCCGATGACAGCCTTAGGGATTCAGCCCTAATAGCCGATAAATAACTCTCTGGAAAATTATTTATCTCGGCGAAACTCCCCTGATTATTTCTCACTGGTTCCAGACCTAAAAATAACGACCTGAGTTCCGCGCCTCTCCTGCTGTAGCTTACGCTACAAAACGTATATAGAAATACCGTTTAATGTTAAGAATGTCAAATGAAATTTTAAAAATTAAACTTTTCTAATAAAACAAATGCCGTTGTTGGAAAATGTTGTTGTAAATAATGTTGTAAATAGTGTTGAGTATCTTGTTCAATTAACGGATCTTTCTCTGGAAAACGATTATAAATGACACTATGCACCGTAATATTATGTGCTTTGCATGCCATTAAACTTAATAAAGTATGATTAATGCTACCAAGTTTACCTGAGGTGACAAGAATCAATGGATAGCGATGTTTAGCAATAAAATCTAATGTTGTTGTTTGAGATGTATAAGGCACAGCTAAACCACCAGCACCTTCAAGTAAAACAAAATCATAACGTGCAGCGAGTTGTTGGTTTTTTTCAGTAATAACTTGATCATCAATTTGGCGATTTTCTAATTTTGCTGCAAGATGTGGTGAGCAAGGATAACGAAATAGATAAGGACAAGTAATACCATCCAGATCGTCTTGTGTAAGCGGAATTTGTTGGATTTTACGATGTACAAGAATATCGTCAGATAGTTTTTCACATCCAGTTTGGATCATTTTTTGTGTAATAACAGAAAAACCTTGTTCCATTAATTTTTTAGCATAGACACCAGTAGCAACGGTTTTCCCGACTTCTGTATCGATACCGCTAACAAAAAGAATTTTACCCATCATAACTCCTGATATAGTGAAACTTAAAACGAGGCTCACTATACTCGGATTATTGAGAGAATCAATTATCAATTTTTAGGCAAAAAGAAAGCCATAGCAAAAAACTATGGCTTTAGCAAAATTAAATAGAGTAGAAAGAAAATTCAATTAGAATTTATAACCTAAACCAACAAAGAATACTGTTGGGTCTAATGTTACGCGAGCTTCTTGTGGAGCATCACCAAGCTTAAAGGTTGCTTTGGTTTTGATTTTTGCCCACCAAACAGCGGTATTTAAGAATAATTTATCAGTTAATTTAATATCAATACCAGCATTAAATGCAGGACCCCAAGAATCTTTTAATTTAAGATCTGATGGTGTAACTCCTAAAGTTGAATGAATAGTATCATTAAATTTTTCATTAAAGAATGTAGTGTAGTTAAGACCTGCACCAACATAAGGACGAGCAGGTGAATCGGCATTTAAGAAATAGTATTGAACATAAAGACTTGGTGGTAGATGTTTAGTTTTTGCTACAGGACCTAAATGTGCTCCAAGAGCAGGTACTGATAAACTGATTTCATGACTAAACGGAGTTGCAGCTAATAACTCTACCCCGATATTATCAGTAACCATGTAGGTACCAGTTAAACCAAGTTGAGCATTACTATTTACATCAAAATCATACCCACCACCATTGTAATTATGAGTATCAGTATTTGGTACGACTAAAATTGGACCGCCACGAACAAAAATATCGCCAGCTTGGTGGGCCATTGCTGCAGTTGAAGCAGCTAATAATGCGGTTGAAGTTGCAATTGCTAGTGCTAATTTTTTCATATAATTCTCCTTGAATGAGTAATCTGTTTAATGTTTATCATATGACGTACTCAAGATACCTCTTTTGAGTAATAAAAAGATTGATAAATATCAAGAAAAAGGAAAGTAATGGGAACTTTTTGTGATTATACAAAATTGATATAGCAAATAATCAGGAGAAAATTTAATTAGTATGAATTTGATTTAATAACCATTGCTGTAAAATAATTGCGTGATTACAAGTTGGATCTTTAGCAGCATAAAGCAAGGTAATATTGTGTTGATATAGCTGTTGCTGGCAAAAAAGAACAAATTCACTAGCTTTAGGATTTATAGCTAATTGTTGTTGATATTGTTCTGCAAAGAGTGAAAAGTTTTCTGGTTGATGATTAAACCATTTGCGTAATTCTGGAGAGGGAGCAATGGTTTTAGCCCAAAGAGAAATTTGTGCTTGCTGTTTTTTTATTCCCCGTGGCCATAACCGATCGACCAAAATACGCAACCCATCGTTTGCTTCGATGGGTTGGTAGATACGTTTAATCTGCAGTTGATACATACTTAGCAATAATATTGTTTTTGATAAGGCATAATTGGATCAACTTCTATTGCAGGTTCAATAGGTTGTTCTGGATCGGGTTTGGTTTCAGTTTCTGATTTATCATTTTCTTTTTTGTCTGTATTTTCCTTACCCTGTTTATCATTATCTTGCGATAACGGTTGATTAGTTGGTGCAGTGGATACTTCAGTTTTTGTTGAGTCTGATTTTGCAGTATTTGGTTTATTTTCTTCTGATTGTGTAGAAACTGTTGTGGTATCACTTTCTGGTTTAGTTGTTGGTGTATCCATAGTTTGAACCTTATCTGTAGCTTCAGTAGAAACTGGTTGAGATGTATGATTTTCTACATTATTTTTCTCTGTTGTATTTACAGTAGTATTTTGTTCTGAAGATGGTTGTTTATCAGTAGTATTATTTTCTGTCTGAGTGGTTGGTAAAGTTGTCGCTAGTTTAGTTAAGTCACGTTTAACAATAAGATGTTGATTGTCTTGAGCAGTGACTTCATTTGCAGCTGTATCCAGTGCAGTAGGTGCAGTTGGATCTACTTTATTTAATGTAGCAGATTTTTGAGCTAGCTCAGTTTTTGTTTGGTCATCTTTTTCTTCCCCTAATAAACGAGGTTGCAGTTGTTTAAAGCTGCTTTCAGAATCTAACCAAATCGAGATAAATTGATGGTTAAATGTACGATCAAAATGTTCAGCTAAAATAGTGTCATTAAGCACAAAATAACCATCTTTATCTAATGCAATATAATTTAATACATCATCAGGTTTGAAATCTGGAAAATTTTTAATTAGACGTTTTCTAAGTTTATCAACATCTTCGGGCTTCATTTGTTCAAGTGCCATCTCTTTTACCATAGAAACAGCAAAGTTTTTCCCTTCAACAGGTTTAGCGAATTTAATGCGTAACATTAGAGGACGCTGTTCACTACTATAAGTCCCATTTTCAGTAAAAAGTGATACGGTATAAATATGGAATGGTCCCCAGTTATATTCCGCTTTGCCTACTTGTTGCCAATCAGCAAAAGAAAATGGTGTATATAACAATAGTAATAAACTTAAACAAAAAGAGAAAAACTTCATCTATTTTTACCCAGTTATTAAATGCTTAGAATGATGGCGAGCTATTATAACAATAAATTATTTTTTCTTAATGTAGGCATCTTTAGTTTGCTTATTTTTACTGCAAGATGCCTATGTTTTCCAGTTAGTTGATATATTAATCTAAACCACGATTTTCTAAGTAAAGGACTGTTGCTGCAACACGAGAATGTACATTTAACTTACGCAGTAAATTACGGATATGTACCTTAACTGTTTCTTCAGAAATAAATAATTGAGTAGCAATTTGCTTGTTAGAAAGTCCTGTTGCGATGAGCTTAAGCACATTCATCTCTCTATCGGTTAAAAGTTGTAATGGATCATTAGTTGAGTGTTGTTCTAATAAGCGTTGTTTTACGGCATCACTAAGAACCACTTGTCCGTCTGCAATTTTTTTCAACTGCACTAATAAAGTATCTGGTTCAGTATCTTTTAGTAAATAACCATCTGCCCCAGCCTCAATTAAAGCAAAAATATCAGAACGTGAATCAGAAACAGTCAGTACTGCAATTTTGGCATCAATATCATCAAGGCGTAACGCTTTTAATACATCTAGCCCTGACATTCCTTTCATATTCAAATCAAGAATAATCATATCAGGGGAAAGCTTTTTAGCTAAAGCTAGCCCTTCAGTACCGTTACTCGCTTCAGCCAATACGTCGAATGAATCATCTAATTCTAAAAGTTGAGTAATACCTCTACGAATAAGAGGGTGATCATCAATCACTAAAATTGTTGTTTTGTTCATTATGTTTGCCCCATCTGAGGAATATTTAAAAAATCTCGCACATACTACCATATGCAATAGAAAAAACATGTTCTTTTACTAAAGAAATTTGTTAAGAAGCTAGAAAAAATTTGATATAGATTAAAAATCAGTAACTTATCTAGATCTAACTATTAATAATGTGTGCTGAATGATAAGGTGTAACTGTTGTTTTTCCTTGTATATGGTTAATTTGATAAAATTGAGGATAGTTAAAATTATTTTTTGATACTTGGAATGGCGTATGATTATCGCCATTAGTTGCCGCACGATAAATTTGATTAATTTCCTCAATTTTTTGGCTTTTCACGCCTTCACAGTGGTAATAAGCCTCTAGCTGATTACTCTCATCTAGAATATAAATATTAAATGTTTTATCTGGGTTATCTTCAAAGAAAAATTGTAAGAAACCTTCATTAGAATAGTATTCAATTGCTTGTGGATATTTTAATTCATCGTTGGTTGAAATTGTATTTAACCCACTTTCTGAAAGAAGCTCTTCAGTGATTTTTAATTTATCTCGATTGAAAAAATTATTCCAAACTTCACTGGCGACATAAAGCGTATTAAGTTGATTGCTATTAATTAAATTACTCGTTTGGATGTTAATGCAGCGATCGATTAATTCACTGGTAAAACGACGAATAATATTACGATAGCGATGGCTGTAACAAAATACACTGACAGATTCAAGAGGGATAGAGCTACGATAAATTTTATTTGATAAAACCTTTAATGCTCTAAAGATGGCACTAGGTCCCTCAAAGTGTAATGTCCTTACTTCATTCCATAAATTACGATAAGTAAAATCAATACTTCCAATGAGTTTTGTTTGTTTAGCTGTTAAGTTATTAAATAGATGCTTTGGTTGTAAACGGAAATGGTGATCGATTAATGATTCGTCTTTAGTAGGATCTTGGACTAAATTAACAATAATCGCCAAATTACGAATCTCACATGGTTGATAAAGATCACTATTTGTTGCAGGGGATACTTCAGTTGGGAAGGTATTTCGCAGATCTTGTACAAATTGTTGCAGTGTTTCTAACGAAACAGAATTACTAACAATATGTAAGTTAGTTTCTGCAGTAAGAATGCCATTAAAATAAGCCCAACAGACTAATTTATTTAAATTTGGGTTGTACTCTACATGGCGATATTTAGATAAAGATGATATTTTTGGTGCTTGATTCAATAAATACCAACCCTTAGCCATGACAGAATTCCCCGTTGCTTCAACAAAAGTTAATTCCTTTTCAGCAATATTGGTAGCAATTGCAGGATTAAACAAGGTGACTTTTCCTGGTAACTCTTCAAATGCTGCATAGAGTTTGCGAGTCAGAATACTAATATCTTCAGGAATGATACCGCCACCAGAAATATTGTACTTACGTGCGAAATCCATTAGTTGACGATAACTACACATTAATAGATTGACTAAACTATTGTAACTACGTCGAATTTGTTTAATTTTCCAATGTTTTTTCTCATTTAATTCTTGGATTGTATTTGCATCCCATTTCCATTGACGAGCAAGTTTCATCAATAAGCTAAGTCGCCAATTTCCTGTTAATTCTGCATTATCAATATCTTCACAGGCTTTGATATAGAAACAACGGCGAACATTATCTAAACGGTCAGGATCATTTATTTTTATTAAATAGTCCGTTACTTTATCTAACATCGCCATATACGGATCAAAATGATGTCGTACAGTACGATCTTGTAATAAATCTAATTTGAATTGATGTGAAATCAGTTGAGTATTTGGAAATTCCCATGAATAACATTCTAATAGGAGGATTTTGATAACAGCTTTGTATGGGGAATCAATGCCTTTATATAAATTCCATAGCGTTGCCCCGAAATACTCATTTGCTGATAAACCGCCTAATCCTCCAAAATCAACCCATTCATTAGGGTCGAGTTTACCTTCATTCACAAGTTTTTTTACAGTATCGTCATACTGTGTTTCATCTTCCACAGCTAAATGTAACCAGAGTAATGGTCTGCCAGCTAAACGAATAGCAGAACGGTAGAATTCATCCAATAACAACATATACTGGCTGGAACCACAGTTATCACTGGATAATGAATCTACAGATTGACCAGAACGGAAACGGTCTTGATCAACTAAAAATAAGTTTAATTCAACACCAACATTATGTGCCCATTGGCAAATAAGATTAAATTTTTGTTGTAATTTGTCGAGTTGTGGTTGTGTTAAAGTTCGTGAAGCACAAACCCATAAATCTAAATCAGAACGAGATGTTTGGGTAATTGATCCTAAACTTCCCATCGCATAAATACCACATAAACTGGCAGTAGGATGAGGTTGGTGTTCTAATGAAAATAAGGTGGTATTGGAAAGTGTCGAAGATAGATAATTTTTTTGGTACAGATTGTAATGAAAATTAACAATACCAAAAGGTGCCCCTTCAACATAGCCTGGTAATTCAGGAATATTGTGGTGCAATAAGACACAAACTAAGTTGAGAACATATTGGAATTCGTTTGGCGCACCCGCTAAAGCACGTTCTAAACGAATACTATCTAATTGTTCAACCTTTTTCTTGGCAACTTCTAGATTGTTCATTAGTTACGCACGATCTCTGTAATGATAAATACTTTAATCTCATTGACGGCGTGAAACTTTAACACTTAAGTTTTACTTGGTAAATACTCAAACAGGTAGAGGTGTTAAGTTTTTGATTAAGCTCAATGAAGATTATTTTTCTAAGCACTGACAATGCTTAGTAACAATGATAGGATATAGTTTCATTTAAACAATGAAAAATAAGTTAATCATAAAAGAGTGAATTATGCAAAAAAATGTTATTCGTATTGCAACTCGGCAAAGTCCTCTCGCCTTATGGCAAGCTAATTTTATCAAACAACAACTGGAATCTTTATATCCTGAACTTCACGTTGAATTAGTCACGATGGTGACAAAGGGAGATGTATTATTAGATACACCATTAGCTAAAATTGGTGGTAAAGGGTTATTTGTCAAAGAATTAGAACTTGCTTTATTGGAAAATCGAGCTGATATTGCTGTTCACTCTATGAAAGATGTGCCAATGCAATTTCCAGAAGGTTTACATTTAAGTGTAATTTGTGAACGAGAAGATCCTCGTGATGCCTTTGTTTCTAATCAGTATGCTTCATTTGCCGAATTACCACAAAATGCAGTAGTAGGAACATCTAGTTTACGTCGCCAGTGTCAGTTAAAAGCATTACGTCCCGATCTTGAGTTAAAAACTTTGCGTGGGAATGTAGGTACGCGGTTGAGAAAACTGGATGAAGGTGAATATGATGCAATTATTCTTGCAGCAGCAGGATTAATTCGGTTAGGTGAGCAACAGCGAATTAGAAGTTTTATTGAGGTAGATTATTCATTACCTGCAGTGGGGCAGGGTGCTGTTGGTGTTGAATGTCGTGAAGATGATGTTTGGGTGAATAAATTATTACAACCATTACTTCATCAAGATACTTGGGATCGTGTGATTGCTGAACGAGCAATGAATAATCGTCTGCAAGGTGGTTGCCAAGTACCTATTGCTGGCTATGCGATATTACAAGGCGAACAACTATATTTACGTGCATTAGTAGGTGCAGTAGATGGTAGCAAAATATTACGAGCTGAAGCTAAAGCACCACGTAATCAAGCTGCACAACTAGGAATTCAAGTTGCTGAATCGTTATTAGCACAAGGTGCAGAAAAATTGTTAGCACAAGTGTTGGAATAAATTCATGGGAATTTTGGTTACACGTCCAGAGGAGTCAGGTCAAATATTAACTGCAATGTTAAATCGTGAAGGTATTGCAGCTATTCATGCTCCTTTTATTAAAATTGCCAGTGGTGAGCAATTAAATCAATTACCTCAAAAGCTGCAACAGCTAAATCCTAATGTAAAAGTGATTTGTGTATCGCAATACGCAGTACATTATGCTCAACAGGTATTACAAAATACAGGTTTTGTTTGGCGTTCAGATTTGGATTATTTAGCAGTTGGACGTAAAACAGCAATGTTACTTAGTGAAGTTTCACAACAGCCAGTGCATTATCCTTTTGCTCAAGAAAATAGCGAAGGGTTATTGGCTTTGTCTTTGTTGCAACATTGCCAAGACAAGCAAATATTAATTTTACGTGGGCAACAAGGAAGAGAACTTCTACCAGATCAACTTTTACAACGTGGAGCAAACGTTGAAATGGTGGCGTGTTATCATCGAGAGTTACAACAATTAGATGAAACAGAATTGACCATTTTTTCGCGGGCAGGTATTGATACGATAGTGGTGACGAGTGGCGAAATTTTACGGTATTTACTGGATTTTATTCCTAAAAGTGAACATAATTGGTTATTAAATTGTAAGTTGGTGGTGATTAGTGATCGTATTGCTCAACTTGCTATTCAAGCAGGTTGGCAAGAAGATAAGGTTATTCTCACTGAAAAGGCCGATAATTTAAGTTTATTGAAAACAATATTATCTTTTTATCCCCATTCACGAGATAAATAATAGGAGTAGCAATGAAAAAACAACATGATGAAACTGATATTCAGAAAAATACAGAGGTAAATGAAGAGGTTACTCCGAGTGTAGAGGAAACAACAACAGCAAAAGAAACAGATTTACCTAAAGTTGATTCTGCTGAGCAAAAAGTTGAAAAAAACGTGAAAAAAGATGAGGAAAAAATCACAGAAGATGTAAAAGCATCTTCAACCGTAACCGCACCACAAGTAGAACAATCAAAATCCGCACCTGCAGCATCAGAAACGAAAAAATCTTCTGGTGGTAAGGGGCTGGCTTTCTTAGCTTTATTGGTTGCATTAGGTGTTGGTGGAGCAGGTTATTATCTTGGTCAACAACAATTTAATCAATTACAACAAAAAATTGCGACATTAGAAGAAAATCAAAAAGCTGTTCCAGCTATGCCAGCAGATAGTGTTAATAAAGCTGATTTTGATGCGGTTAAAGCAGCATTAGTTAATACAACAAGTGAGTTGGAAGCTGCGAAAAATGCACTTAGTGCATTAGAACAGAATAAAGGCATCACAGAGCAACAAATTATTGCATTGCAATCGCAACTCAATAAAGCGGTTGCAGATAAAGCAGAAAGCCAACCAAATGAATGGTTGTTGTCAGAAGCTGATTTTTTATTAAGTAATGCACAGCGTAAATTACTTATCGATAATGATCTAAGTACGGCAATTTCATTACTCAAAGAAGCCGATGTCGTATTAAATGATGTTTCTGATCCTCGAGCTATCAGTGTTAGAACAGCGATTGCCCAGGATTTGAAACGCTTAGCTGACGTGAATGATGTTGATCAAAATGCAATTATGCAGAAATTATCGCAATTAGCGAATTCTGTTGATGATTTAGATGTGTTAGATCTTTCTTCTGATAATGCAACGGAAGAAAGTGGAGAACTTTCTGATTCTATTAGTGATTGGCGAACTAATGTTGAGAAATCTGCAACCTCTTTCTTGAATCATTTTATTCGTATTCAACCAAGAGATCCTGTTGAAAAAGCATTATTAGCACCAAATCAGGATATTTATTTACGTGAAAATATTCGCTTGCGTTTGCAAATTGCTTTACTTGCTGTACCACGTCAACAAAATGAATTGTATAAAACTTCTTTAGAAGCGGTAACTTCTTGGGTAAGAAGTTATTTCAATACCGATAGTGCCTTAGTACAACGTTTCTTACAACAACTAGATGATTTATCTGAACAATCTATTTATGTTGATGCACCGAGTACTTTTAAAAGTTTGACGATTTTAGATGAAATGTTGCATAAACAACCGCATAAAATTGAAAAAGTTGAGATGAAGGCAAATCCACAAATTTTAGAAGAGAACAAAGCGGAAGAAGCGAAAACAAAAGAAACACCCGCAACAGAACAACCTAAAGAATCCAGTGAAGCAACTCAAGCACCTGTAGAGAATCGGTCAAATACTACAGAGGCACCGAATACTAATCAACCAGCAAAAACTGAATAGTAGGAGAAAAAGCATATGTTTAGAGTATTATTCTTAATGGTTATCTTGCTGGTTGGATTTATTGCAGGTCCTTATATTTCAGGCAAG
Source organism: Gallibacterium melopsittaci (assembly GCF_042433085.1). Lineage (NCBI taxonomy): Bacteria > Pseudomonadati > Pseudomonadota > Gammaproteobacteria > Pasteurellales > Pasteurellaceae > Gallibacterium > Gallibacterium melopsittaci. Next base: position 187,946 of record NZ_JBHLWA010000049.1, on the reverse strand, counting down.
CAAGGTTATGTACGTATTTTAACGGATTCGCATAGTATTGAGATGAGCATTACTATGCTAGTTGTATTCTTTGTGATTGCGCTTGCTGTGATTTATGGTATTGAGTGGTTAATTACACGTTTTATTCGTTTAAGTAGTGGAACTTATAACTGGTTCTCAGTCCGTAAAAGACGCAAAGCTCAGCAACAAATTTTGCAAGGCTTTGTGAAGATGGATGAAGGTAATTATGCTAAGGCGGAAAAACTTATTGGTAAAAATGCAAAACATTCCTCTGAACCGATACTCAATTTTGTTAAAGCTGCAGAAGCTGCACAACAACGAGGTGATGAGTTTAGTGCGAATAAATATTTGATTGAAGCAACTGAATTAGCTGGACCAGATAATTTGATTGTAGAACTTGCACGGACACGAATTTTATTACAGCAAAATAAATTACCAACTGCGAGAACAGCGGTAGATAGTTTATTGGTATTAGCACCACAAAACGTTGAGGTATTACGCTTAGCGATTACCATTTATCTTCGTTCACATGCTTATACTGCATTAGATAACTTGTTGCCACAAATAGCAAAAAGTGGGCTTTATAATAGTGATGACTATAAAGCGTTACATCAACAGGTGTTAGATGGTCTATTGGATGAGAAGATGAATGAAGAAGGAGTTGAGGGACTACTACAATGGTGGGCAGATCAATCTCGTACTCGTCGTCAAGATAGTTATGCGATTATTGGTATGATCCGTCGTTTAATTGATAGTGATGATCATGATTCTGCATATAATCTAGTATTAGATTCAATGAAACGTATGGATACCAATGATTTATTACCATTCCTTAACCAAGTTGCACGCTTACAAGTAAGTAATAGTGAGAAAGTAATTAAATGGTTAGAGAAAACAGGTAAAGGTAATTTGTCTGCCGTGATTACGGTGGCATTAGTACGTGCGATAGGATATTTATCCTTAAGGGCGAATCAATTCGAGAAAGCACGCCAAGCCTTTACACAAGTATTAGCAGCAGAAGATAAGTCGTGTATTGATATTCAAGATTATACAATAGCAGCTTATTTGGCTGAGAAAGCAAATGATGTGGCAGCAGCGCAACAAATCCGCCAACAATGCTTAAAAGATACAATGAAAATTGAAGATAAAGCCGCAGTGTCGGCAAGTGATCTACTAAGTTTGGAGAAAAAATAAGTAGATTAAATAGCGAAGAGTAAAGGGCTGTTAAAAACAGCCCTTTTTGATCAGAATACAACAGATTTTACTCTCTACCAGGTAATTTTTTCCACGTTACTTCATTTCGTAAATAAATTGGTTCAATTTCTGTTGCAGAAATAGATTCTTTTTTTGCATAAACAAGTTTGGCAACGGAAAGCATATAGCGTGCTGCTGGTAAAGTGACTTGTGATAACTTGCCTGGTATTTGTGCCAATATAGGGTAAGCAGCCCAGCCTGTCCCTACCTTAGAATAATCACTGGTATTGCTTAATTGTGAAATTAAATTTTCAGGTGCAATGACTTGTTCTTGATGAATTAATTGCCAAGCAGCATACTCAATATTATCTAATAGGACTGGTTGATAGATTAATTGTGAAAAATAAACCTCATTCATTCTTGCATCAATCGCACTTAATACTGACGTAGATTGTTCCGTTTCGTATGCGGCTTGTGCCATAGCCGTTAAAGTAGAAACAGGATAGATTGGTAACTCGGCACCTAATGCGAGCCCTTGGGCAACTGATACACCAACACGCACGCCAGTGAAACTACCAGGGCCTCTCCCTAAAACTAAACCATCAAGCTGCGTGAGTTGTAAACCAGACTGTTGCAAGAGTTGATCGACCATTGGCAAAATACGTTGTGTATGTGTTCGTTGAGCAATTTCTTCTAAATAGGTTACTTCATCTTGATAGAGTAATGCGACAGAGCAGGCTTCTGTTGAAGTATCTAAGGCTAATAAAGTCGGTTTTGTCATTGTTTATTCCTAATATGTTGTAAAAATTGTATTACTTTAGTTAAATCTCGGGTTCGTTTGGCTGGTGGTAAACTTTTTACAAAAAGTTCACCATATGGACGCATGACCATTCTTGCATCACAAATAACAACCACACCTCGATCGTGAATATCTCGAATTAAACGTCCTACACCTTGTTTTAAGGTAATAATCGTTTCAGGAAGTTGAATATCATTAAAGGGATCGCCTCCTTGTAGGCGACAGTCCTCTAAGCGTGCTTTAAGTAGTGGATCATCAGGTGATGCAAAAGGTAATTTATCAATAATGACCAGAGAGAGAGCATCGCCTCTAACATCAATACCTTCCCAAAAACTTTGGGTCGCGACTAATACACTATGTTTATTTTGAATAAATTGTTGTAGTAGCTGTGTTTTACTGGTTTCACCTTGCAATAAAATATTTAATTTGCTGTGCTGGCGGAAATATTCAGCAAAGCCTTTCATCATAAAATTAGAGGTACATAAAACAAAACAGTTACCTTGATTAGCTTCAATCACAGGTAATAACATTTGTCCTAATTGCGTTAAGGTATCTTTATGATTGCTTGGTGGTAAATAACGAGGAATACAGAGTAATGCTTGTTCTGGATAGTTAAATGGGCTATGTAGAATTTTCTTGTTTGCCTCATTAATCCCTAAATTTGCCGCGTAATGTGCAAAATTATCACCAGAATCTAACGTTGCAGAGGTAAAAATCCAAGCAGCGGATTGTTTTTCTATTTGTTGTTGGAATTTATCGGCAATCGTTAAGGGGGTAATATGTAAGCTAAATTGTTTGCCAAAGGTTTCATACCAATAGCAATAGCCGACTTGTTGTGTTTGTTGCAAACGTGCAATGAGTTGCAGTAGATCCTGAATTCGTTCAATTAATTTATCTAAAGTATCTGAACGTTTTTCTCCCACTTTTGCAACATCTAATAATAAGGCAAGTTTATCGTATAAAATTTGAAACTCTTGCTGGACTTTCTCTTGTGAAAAAAGTTGGCGAAGATCACCTTTTTGATTTTCTATACCCAAGGATAAACGGAAATCTTGTACTACTTTTTGCAAAATGTCAGTCGCTTTGCCTAATTGACTCATATCTTTTAATTCTGTGCGATAAACTAAAGTTAAATCACGGCATAAATCAAATAGTTGGCGAGAACTTAAAGTTTGTCCAAAATATTGGCAAGCAATCGTTGGTAATTGATGAGCTTCATCAAAGATAATCACTTTGGCATTCGGAATGAGTTCTCCAAAACCATTTTCTTTAATTGCCATATCGGCAAAAAAGAGATGATGATTAATTACTACTAAATCTGCATCTAAGGCTTTTTTGCGGGCTTTTAGTACAAAACATTCTTCATAAAAAGGACAATCTGCACCTAAGCAGCTTTCGGTAGTACTTACCACTTGAGGAATTAATGCACTATCTTCTGGTAATGCAGTACATTCGCTTAAGTCACCAACTTTGGTATGGTTACGCCATTTTTGGATAACTTTTAAATCTTTTAACAAACTTTGATCACCAACTAAACCACGATGATAAATTCTATCTAATCGATCTAAGCAAAGATAATTGGCTCTTCCTTTAAGTAAGGCAATTTTGCCATTAAAGCCCATTGCTTTACTAATAGTTGGCAAATCTCGTTGAAAAAGTTGATCTTGTAAATTTTTTGAGCCAGTAGAAATAATTGCTTTTTGCTTACTTAATAATGTTGGAATTAAGTAAGCAAAGGTTTTTCCCGTACCTGTCCCAGCTTCTACAATTAATTGGGCTTGATTTTCAATCGTTTCTAATACGTCATTTGCCATCTCAATCTGTTCTGCTCGAGGCTGAAATTGTTGAATAGATTGGCTTAATAAACCATTAGGGGAAAATATTTTTTGTAGTTGTTGTTTTTGTGACATTTTACAAGCTATTTTTCGGGAAAATTTTAACTATCTCAATAAAAAGGTGGATTTTAAGATTATAGCTTTTTTTCAAGCACTAATCGATCTATCCTAGGCTCGGATATTTTACTAGTAATATTTTGAGGTTAAATAATGACTTTTTCACTTTTTAATAAAATGGAATTTGTTGAACAGATTCATCCAAATATTTCTTTACAACGCTACAATGAAATTTTCATGATTGTGGTTGAGCATGAAACAGGACGAGCAATCATATCTTTACAAGGTGCACAATTATTAAGCTGGCAACCAAAATCTGCTTCTCATGATCTATTGTGGTTAAGTGAAGCTGAACCATTTAAAACAGGGGTAGCTATTCGTGGAGGAATACCAATTTGTTATCCATGGTTTGGAACTGTAAAACAACCAGCACACGGCTTTGCTCGTATTAGCCAATGGGTATTAAGTGATTGGCAAGTCAGTGAACACGAAGTGAAATTAATTTTTGGCTTATATTCAGAAAATAATATTGCAATAGCCCGTGTTAGAATGGCTTTTGCAGAGGATTGTAGAATAAAATTTACACAATTAAATAATAGTGCAGCACAAGCAGCATTGCATACTTACTTTAATATCGGTGACATTGAGCAAACTACGATTTTTGGTTTACCAAAACAATGCATGGATAAAGTGGCTAATCAGGTTGTAGAAGTATCGTCACCACTGACTATTAATAAACAAACTGATTATGTTTATTCAGGTGAAAATAGAATTAATCATATTGAAGATAAAGCGAATAAACGGTTTATTGAAGTAGAACATAATAATGCAAGTAATGTAGTTGTTTGGAATCCTTGGACTGCAACAACGAGTGCGATGACCGCAGAAGGATATAAAACTATGCTTTGTGTTGAAACTGCTCGCGTAGATGAAACTTTAAAACAAGGCGAATCATTAGAAGTAAGAATTATTCAGCAGTAGTTCCCCTATCATAAATAAAACAATTATCTGACCTGCTAACATTTAAATCTGAAAGATATTTTAAATTGAATAAAATCATGCAGGTCAGATTTAGATTATTGTGATTTCTTGGTTAAAGGTTTTCCCCTAACTTCCCCAGTTAAGGCTTGTAAGAAAGCAACTAAATCGTCAATTTGATCTTCAGGTAGTGTTTTACCTAATTGGTATTTTAAAACCATTCTAACGGCTTCATGTAAATCATTAGTTCTTGCATCATGAAAATACGGTGCTGTTAGAGCAATATTGCGTAGAGTAGGTACTTTAAAACGATATTTATCAATATCCTGTTTAGTCTGATTATATCGCCCTAAATCGGCTTCGGTTTCAGGTGTGTTGCGATCTTTAATATAGTCTGCATAAATCCCCATAACCTCAAAAGAATTGCCACCCATATTGATACCGCTATGGCAAGTATCACAGCGATTTTGTTTAAATAATTGGTAACCACGTTGTTGTTGAGCATTGAGTGCTGTGGTATCTCCTTTTAAATAGCGATCAAAAGGACTATTTGGTGTGATTAAACGTTTCTCAAATTCAGCTATTGCATCCGTCATATTAGCTTTTGTTAATTCAGGATAAACTTGTAAGAATAGGTCGAGAAATTGCGGATCTTGTGCAAATTTCTGTTCAATTTCTTGCCAATTATGATATCCCATTTCAATCGGATTCACTGGCGGTTGAGCAGCTTGCTCAGCTAGTGTTTTTGCTCGACCATCCCAAAATTGCCAACTATTAAAAACAGCGTTATACACCGTTGGTGCATTGACAACACCTTTTTGTCCATTGATTCCATTAGATGTCGCTAAACCATCAACGCCGCCATTATCCAGTAGATGACAACTAAAGCAGTTAATAGAATTATCCAAAGATAAACGTTCATCCGTAAATAACATCCCTCCAATCATGACTTTGCGAAAATCAACAGGTAACATAGCTGGAATAGGTTGAATAAAGGTTTGTTGATCTGTGTTAGGAAGCTTTTGTTGATGTTGTTGAGTAACCCATTGATTTAATATAGTTTGTTCTTGTTGGTTTAATTGGTAAGGTAATTTGGCGTGAATATCAGTGGCCTGTTGGTAATGGGTTAAAAAATATTGTAATTTCGCAATATCGGTAATAGTGATTCGTTCTGGTTGTGGTAGGTTGTCAGTAATTTGGCTTGTTAAGAAACTTTTTTGACCAATTTCGATATAACGTACCGTTTCAGGATCCAAATTATTCGTGCCAACCGTTGCAGTATGGCAATCAATACAATGTTTATCGGTGAAGATTTTTTTCATCTCAAGAGCCGTTAATTGCTGTTGAGTTTGGGCAATATCGTGATTAGCAGTATTGGAGGTATCCGCAAAGGAGAAAGTACTTAAGAGTAAAAGAGAAGTAGTAAGTAAAGTCGTTTGAACTGTTTTCATAGTGATAATAAATAACAAAAAAACTTTTTGAGTTATTAAAAAGAATTGCAATCAAAAGCACAATAATGGAAAAGAGGTAATTATAGCAAGAAGTTGAAATTGTTTGATCTAGGTCAGAGAGGTTATGCGTGAGTTAAAGTCTTGCTTAGAGTATCAATAATCATATAAAGATAGATAAAACGGAGGAAATGGTGAATGATTCAAACATAAAAAAAGACCACATTTTAAGTATGTGGTCTTTAATTTTTGGTGCCTGGGCGAGACTTGAATATTTAAATTAATTATTTTAATTTCAATTACTTATTGATTTTAATATTTTACTTGGTTACATTCTTGGTTACAAAAATTATTTGTCATATTTCAAAATTATATTTAAACCCTAATTTATTTTTTTATATAAAAGGTATTCACCGTGTTCACCACTACAAAAAAATTATTATATATTAATAATTTATAAGGTGAACACTTCTTTTTTAGGTATTCACTAAGTGTTCACCCTGTTCACCATTATAAAAAAGGATACTTTTTAATCAACAAAATAGATATAGATTGTTGTAATTAGGAATAAAAATTTAAGGCAAAATGTAAAAAAGCATTGTGGTTAAAAATAAACCAAATGGCAGATAAAACTATCTATATTTCCTTTTCCTCAATTTGAGAATAAGCCAAATCAAAGAAACTTAGTTTTTAAGCGACACAATAAAAAACCGTTAGGCAAAAAATCCTAACGGTTATCTCTTTCACATTCTTATTTTGTTAATTTATTCCTGTGTTAGTTGTTCTCTTGCTCGACAGAGAAGTGGATAGATTTCATTATTATTGCGGTATTTCTCCTCAAGTGCGTTAAATCGTTCAACTTCATTAGCAAATTTTGGAACAGATACTCTTACATTCTCTTTTTTCATTCCTCGAAGTGCTAGACAATGAAGGAAATTAATATCGCTCAAACCTTGAGGATTTCTTACAAGTCTTTCATTAGGCAAGTAAAAATTAAATTGACACTGCGGTAATTGCTCAATAAGCCATTCTATTTTAGAACAATCAAACTCCCGTTCATCACTTCCATAATCTAACGATTTTAACTGTGTTAATTGACCTAATATAGTGATGTCAGTTGCAGTATCCATATCAATAATTTCTAATGCTGGAAACTTTACTAAACTTGCTACATTGACATCATTGTAATAGCAACAAAGTGAAATCTCTTTTAAATTTGGCAAATCATGTAAAGCGGATAAATCAGTAAGCGCATTAAATGAAAGGTCTAGTTCCTCTAATTCGGTTAATCCATTGAAATATTGCAATTGTTGGTTATCAGAAAGCCAGTTTTCATGAATAGAAATGCGTTTTGCGTGTTTCGCAGTTTGGAAACCGCTTAAATCTTCTAAATCACACTGTACTATTTCGATACATTCCAGATTATGAAAAAATTCAAATGAGGGAACTTTGGTAAGTGTATATTCAGGGTTAGAAGGAATATCATTCATATAAGAAATTTGCTTTAATTCAAAAATCTTCAGTAAATGTTCAGATCGTTTTAAATCGGTGTATTTGGTATGTTTAAGGTCATAAAAATCAACATAATACTCCGGTTTGTCATAAATGGTAATTAGCAAAACTTTTCTGAAATTCTCCTCTAAACCATACCACCATTCAAAATGAGATAGATTGAGTTCATTCATCATTTAGCCCTCTAAATAAATTATCTTATCGTCTCCATCTTATCGTTTTTCATGAAGAAAGACTTGTACCTATATCACATTAATTCATCTGAAATCATAGGAAAAATAAAAAAATCACTTTTTTTCACGTTGTTATAGTACACAAAACAACACAAAAAGGATGAATTTATGGCATTAAATCTAATCTCTAAACAGTTATTTTCACGGCAACGATACGCAGAACTTTATACACAACTTAGGAATGCTAACTTACATTCTGATGTTTTATTCACACCATTACATTTTATTGAAGCGTTGCAGATTGATACTAAAAGCACCTTGAACAGTTCAAGTATTGCTTCTGAAGCACAACAAACTTATTTAGAGGAACAACTTAAACAGTTACGTCCGATACTAGAAAGCCGATTTTATGAAGTAAAGAAAGTGACGGATATTGTCTTTGACGCTAATGAGTTTTACGGTTACCGCTTTATTAATCCTAAAGTAATGAGCTTTAAAGATGAGCGTTTAACGTTAGTGCGTGGAGCAATGTTATTTCTCACATTAACAGACGGTCAAAGTCTAGTTATTGTTTTCCAACAAATCGACCTGAAAAACAGGTTATATCTGTATAAACAGTCGCAAAAATTCTTAAAACCCGCCTATTACTTTATTAATCGTGTGAATGTCACCTCACTCATTTATGATGGGGAACTAAGCGAAGCCTTAGAAACAGATTGTTATTTACGTTTAGCCGAATTAGTCAATTTAAATCAATACGCAATGACGCAACACCAGCCTACAACAACCAATACACTGACAGACGCAATAGACGACTATCAACGCTTTTTAATAAAACGCTGGCGGACGAATAACAATGAAAGTTATAGCGAAGATAGAACACCTTTATATAAGTTTTTAACGGCGAGCGTGAACTTACCGAGTATTTATCAGCAAGTTATCCGTAAACTTACCCATAGTGACCGAATCGAACAAATCAATATTGAAATAGAACGCTTAAAACAAAAACAACGAGAAGAAGACCTACTATGTCAAATTGACATTCAAGCATACGTTCACAGGGCAAGATTAGAAAGGGCTTATATTGATAAAACCCATTTTCAATTTAGCCAAGAAAATGAACGACACCAAGCACGTTATCAACAACGATTACAAGACTGTAAGACATTCATTCAAGGATTAAATGATAGTGATAAGAAGCGCTGTGAATCACTTATCTTATTTGATGATGGCAGAACGCAAACGCACTATTCAGACACAGAACGACAGCAACACTGTGAACAATTCAAACAAACGATTCAAGATAACATTAACCAATTACAGGAGGAAAGATGGGCGATTATCCAACAAAGCAAAACACCGAATTACCCCCTTATTTAACGGCAAAGGATATTGTAAAGCTCACTGGATTAACATTACAAACTATCCGCAAGCATTACAACGCAGGACACTTTCCTAAGCCAGTCAAAGTAGGCAAAAAAGAGTTCTGGAATAAAGCAAAAATTAACGCATTTTTATCAAATGAAAACTAACTAAAAGGAAACAAACAACATGAATAAACAAGTAAACCACAACATGAAAAAAGAACGAATCGCGATGTTACATCAATCCGATTTATGGCGTATTGAGGGAGAGGGCTTCTTTACCTCTGGCTATGTTGAGCCTATTGATAGTTACGTTCCTAAAAACCAATACTCAATCTATCTAGAAAGGCGTGTAAAACGACTAAAAGCCGCTATTTTGGCGTATTTTCATAGACAAGCGATAGATTCCCTAAACCAAACTACAAAAAAACCTCAAAAAAGCGTTGAAGCAATCAATCAACTCTATATCGAAGCGAGAGAGATTCTCTTAATTGATAATCCGATGGAATGGACAAAATCTTACCGCCCTGATTTTATCGAGTTATTAGAAGATGAGGATTTAAAGACTATTATGCGATTAAATCACTACAAAATTGGAGGCGTTTGTTAATCAATAAACCGCCCTTGTTGGCGGTTTTTTAAATAGGAACATTATCATGAGTAACTGGACAACAAAAAAAGGCAGACCGTTCAAAAACGACCCTAAAGTATTGATTCAAAAAATACAAGACATTATCAGCTCTTACTTAAAAAACGAACCGCCATTGTATCGAGTAATTAAAGTAGGCTCTCAAGCTCATTTAATACCTGGTGAAGTTCCTATTTTAAGTCGCTTTTTACTAGAAAATAACGTGAGTGAGGGGGCTTTTTATCGTTTACTTAAACATCACCCAGAACTGGCCTATTGGTATGAAATGTTTCGTATGCTACAAATAGACCGATTAACCAATATAATGTTAATGAACATTTCTCATGACGCGACAAAAGGCTGTATTTTTCTGTTAAAAATGGCATATAAGCGTAGAGAAAAAGAGATGAACAAGATACAAGAGGAAATAGATTATCAGCAACGGATTGAGGAGTTAAATAAAATTCTTAACAAAATAGATGATTAAAATACAATCAATTATGGCGGACGTATAAAGAAGCTAGAATTTTTAGATAATGGGGTATATCCAAAAATTGGATATGCCTTTTTGGTGGCGGTTAATACATGGGTTTCCTAAATTATTGGATACCCTTTTTTAAGCGCTATTAAATAGCGATGAACGAAATTGCATATCGGTTATTTATCACTTTAATTTGTAAATAATCATTGATTTAACCCAAAAACGGGACAAAATAAAGAATATGACAAAATTAACGCCGATAACGTGGAATTATAGAGAGGGGATATATGAATATTAAACCAATCAAAACCGAAGCGGATTACCAAGCAGCATTGCTTAATATTGAGCCTTATTTTGATTTAGAGCAAATGACCGAAGAACAACAAGATTATTTTGATATCATGCTTACTTTAATTGAGTCTTACGAAGCAAAGCACTATCCAATAGATCCACCTGACCCAATAGAAGCGATTAAGTTTAGAATGGAACAACAAGGGCTAGTAATTAAGGATTTAGAGGGAATTATAGGCAAGCCTAACCGAGTGTATGAAATCTTTAATAAAACCCGTCCTTTAACGCTAAATATGATTAGAAACATCAATAAAAAATGGGAATTAGTGCGGACATATTAATTCATCAATCATAAAGAAGTATCGCTTTTAGATAATGAGGATATACGCCATTGCCGTCCCCCCCCCCTTTTTTTTAGGCAACATTAAAATGAAAAAAGAATATACTTTTAGTAAAGGAATTAAAAATCCTTACGCTAGAGAACTGAAAGAAAAAAAGTAGTTACTATTAGAATTGAGGACGAAACAATAGATTATTTCAAACGTCTTTCAGATGATACAGGCTTACCATATCAAACATTGATCAATTTATATTTAAAAGACTGTGTAGAGCAAAAGTGAAGCCCTAAAATATTGTGGTAATGCTAAATATAAATTATTGTATTCGAACAACCATTACACAAAACAACGCTAGAAACAGAACAATAACTCATTTAACGTGGATAGGTGACGGAGTAGCTACCACACTGACAAGGTGAATAACCCTATTTGTTTGCCTTTCACGTTCTCACCAAATAGGGGTAACGCATAGGGGCATTAATGATTGATCTTGCTAATATTCAAGCAGATATAAGTAAAAAATATCTATCTTTAGAACATCTAAGAGCCATTATCTATCAACAAAAACTAGAAAAAAATAAACTAAAAGGAAAAAATGAAAGTGATTTTGGTTTAGCAACTTGTGCTAATGACGTGCTTATATTACTAAATAACGCAATAAATTCAGGATATAACATAGAATGTTATAAACAAAATACTATAAGGAAAGTACCTTATAAAACTAATTTCAAAGATTTAGAAAAATATTTAAATTTTTGGATATTTAAAGATTATGAAATCGAACAGCAAAGTCAGGGATTATTTGTAAATTATTCGATGTCTGAAGAAGTTTGTAAAGAAGAAAGGCTAGATTATCTTAATAATGAATATTTATTAATAAGAAGTCAAATAGAAGAAATTATCAATGCTAAAATACCTTATTTTGAAGATGTTTCCGAAGTAGTAGATATAAAATTAACACCATTAAAAAATGAAACCAAAAAAATAGAGGAGTTACAATTAGAGTTAGAAAAGAAAGACAAATTAATCGAAAAATTACAAAGACAGATCGATGAAAATAACAATCTAATAATGATAAATGAATTTATGGAAAATGATCGATTATCATTAGCTATTCAAACAAGAAAAAAATATTGGTCAGAATATAATCCAGATTTAGGCAATACGCCTAAAGCTGCATCAATTACAGAAGAACTTCAATCAAAATATAACTTCTCAAAAAAACAAGCAGAAGCAATAGAAATAGTTGCTTGCCCAATCAACCGTAACTAATTGATTTTATTACTATCACCCAAAAGGGTAATACTGAAATTTGCTATTACCCTATTGCTATAACCCCACAGAGATAGTTTTTAATACCCTCCGTAACGTTACAAATTCATTCATTAATTAACAAATGCAATCGAAATGAAAGTAATAGGAGGTGATTAATGCCTAATTCAATTCAAGATGGCGACAGCCTTATTAATAAACAAACTGTATCTATGAAAGTTGGTTTTGGTAAAACCAAACTCGCCGAAATGATTAAAAACAACCAATTTCCTCAACCTATCCGATTTAGTCAAAATTGTATTCGTTGGAGATTATCCGAAGTGAACCAATGGATAGAAGAACAAGCAGCTACTCGTAATATTCAAGGAGGTAACTAATGAGAAAACCAACAAGACAAGAACGAGTAGCAAAAGCTTTATTAAATCCTAATGGGGTTTCAGAAAGAGAGATGGTTTTTACACTTAATATCACTAGCGGACGTAATGAAATTAACGAAATTGAAAAAAAATTAGGGGTTATTTTCACAAGAGAATGGAATAAAACCGCAGACGGATTAGGGCAATATTACAAATATTATTGCCCGAATAAAGAAACCGCATTAAAGCTAATTAAATTTATTGAGCGATTAGCCTTAATGCGTAAAGGAACTCTCTTTACACCAGAGAACGTAAAGCAAATTTTAAATCAATTTTAAGGGGAAGTTATGATTATTAATACTGAGCTTTTAGAGGAGAAAATCGAATTAATCGATCAACTTCTAGAAAATATTAAAACAGGAACATCTGTAAAAGAAACTGACTTAAATACAGGTGAAATCAAATATTTAAATATTATGGAAATCATTGAAGTTATTCAAAACGAATTAACAAATCTTTATAAATAAAAAAAGACCTCAAGGGTATCAGACTTGAGGTTCTTCATTCCACATAAGGTATTTTAATATAAACGCTATGAACATTTATTATACAGACTTTGAAAAAAAATCTCAATTAAACTTTACAAGTATTAGTAAATTGAGCTATTTTATTTCTGCTTTAGCAAAATCTAAAGCCGAGCCTCAGAACTCGAATAATTTATCAGTGGCGCATAACACGCCTTTAAATGCGTGTTTTTTTATGCGTAGCACACGCACACCTAAATTAAATCAACTTACACCATTGGTGGATGTTGGTGTTGTCTATCTACTGATGGTGGATATATCAATAGGTCAAAATTTAGTCGCTCAAGTTGAGCTACTAATATTATCGTCTATGGTAGCGTGTAACGGGAAAGGTTTTGCCCTTTGCTGTGTTCCACTGATCGCAGTTTCTGAGCCCGTTACACGTTACCGCCCAAGCCTCAGAACTTTAGCGGTAACTTCTAAAAACTTATTCAGTGGAGTTACAGCAATGATCTATCAATTTCTCGCCGTATCACGTCAACATTACGACCAATCTAAAGCAGAACAAATCCGCATTATTGCCGACAATGAAACACAGGCTAGAACGTATCTCGCGCCTAATTACGTTTTAGTGAAATTAGGACAGCTTCCAGATAAAGCAAAAAATCATAGTACTTTAGATGTTCGTTCATTTAATTTAGCAGGAGGCTTTTATGCTTAATGTAAACGCTATTCAAAACGCTATTGAATCTGCAAGTTCAAAAGTGGTTATTCCTCATGATGTTAATACATTAGACTTGATTAAAAATTTCGTTGCTTGTAGTATTGCTAGCACTATCACTGTTAACGGACACCGCACCCGTAAGACTTGCGGATTTTTTGTACCTCAAATTCACACCATAGGGCGACTAACCCTATCTAAAGCCGAATTTGTGGCAAGGTCTATACGTCGAACTAAGGCGAGTAATCGCACGAATAAGGCGAGCCGATTAACAGCGGTAGTTGAAGCCTTGCTACACCTACTAAGGTTGGCAAATCATTTACTAATTACTGTTAAGAGAATCCTCACAATGAAAACTATCCAACACGTAAAAGACGGAAAACCGTCTATCTTTCCTATTGCGTTCACTTCAACAATGGCGGAGGTGAACAATGACTGAATTTCATGAACTTACCGAAAGACAACATTACTTACAAGCACAATCTCTTTTATGGGAAGCCTATGCCATTGTTTCAATAGCGAGTAAAGCCAATGAGAAAACAAACAACATTATCGATATACAAGCCGCTTTACGTGGTGCGTTAGTGTTAATGGAACAAGGGCTTGACCATTTAGGGGAGCTATAATGATGAAACTTACTAATGCCCCTTTTTTAAAAGAGCAAAATAACGAGCCATACAACGCCTTGACCGTATTAGCTGGATCGGAAGCGTGGCAGATGTGGAATAATGGCAATGGCGAGGGGTGGAAACTCCTTGCCGAGTCTATCGGTACAGACTACACGAAAAAGCCTGTTATTTTAGGAGATGAACAACTAAAAAACCTAAACACATTAAGAATTGCACCAGAAGGTAAAAAACGAGTTGATATTTACCAATTTGGACAACTTAGCGACAATCATTTAGACGCAATAGTCTTAAATCTAGCACAAAATAGCCCTAATGTGGAAATCGTAACACACAATAATAATATAGGTGACAAAGTTAGAGATTTAAGTAATCAGTTAGAAAAAATCAAGCAAAACGATCATGTAAGTGTTATGAGTGCGAAAGATTCCGCTGCTAAAGTCACTACACCAGCATTTATTAAAGATAGCGATTCAACTAATATCAAAGCTAAAGCCTTTATAGAATGGCTAGATTTAGATTTAGCATTGAATCGCGAAAGTAACAATATCTATTCTTATAATGGTTTAATTTGGGAATTGCTTGAAGATAAAGATTTAACTTATAAAGCCGTTGAATTTTTTGAAAAGAATCAAGCGTCTTATTCTGCTAAAGGAATTGGTAACGTTATTGATACCGCAAAAATTCAATTACCTTTAATGAGGGAAAGCAAAAACTTTCTTTCATTTAAAAATGGATCTTTGAATCGTGATACGTTTGAGTTTAAACCGCATAGCCGCGAGGATTATTTAACTTCTGTGATCCCTTATGATTACCTCACCACTAAACAAGACACACCATTATTTGATAAATGGTTAGATTTTGTATCAGAGGGAAAAACAGAGAAAAAATATAATCTCTTGGCCGCGTTATACATGATTTTAACGAATCGCCATAACTGGCAATTATTCATAGAAATTACCGGAAAAGGTGGAAGCGGAAAGAGTGTTTTTGCGGAAATTGCAGCCATGTTAGCAGGGAGAGAAAATACCGAATCAGCCAGATTACAAGACTTTGACGATCCGAAAGAAAGAACACCACTTTATGGCAAAACGTTGACTGTTTGCCCTGAACAATCTCGTTATGGTGGCGATGGGTCAGGATTGAAAAGTATTACAGGGGGTGATGCGTTAGCGATTGAGCCGAAATATAAAAACAAATTTAAGTCTATTATTCCAGCAGTTATTTTAATTGTGAATAATGAGCCGACTCGCTTCACAGAACGAGCAGGCGGCATTGAACGGCGAAGAGTGATTTTTTCTTTTAATTGTGTTGTTCCTGAAAATGAACGTGATCCAGACTTTGTCAAAAAGCTAGAGAGTGAAATTAGCGGTATTATTTTCAAATTACTTAATACGTTTCAAAATCCATTAGAAGCAAAAGCAGCGCTAGAATCACAAAAAAATAGTGATGAAGCGTTAGAAGTTAAGAAACATTCCGACCATATCACCGCATTTTGTGAATTTTTAACGACATTGCCAACGTTGGAAGGAATGTTTATTGGTAATGGGAAAATGCTACAAAATAAAGCGGATACACACCTTTACCCAGCTTATCTGGTCTATATAGGAGCAAATAATATCAATGGAGGATTAACATTAAATAATTTTAGTGAGGCATTAAATCAAGGATTAGAGCAAAATAAAGTACCTTATCCAATGGAAAAAAGGAAAACCAAAAATGGTGTAAAAACGAATATCGTTTATAAAGATTTTCAGGATTTTTATACACAATTCGTCAGACTTTAACAATCAAATAAAAAAGCACTTGTTAAAACTATTTGATTGTAATAGACTAAATTTAATTAGCAAAATCAGTTAGTTAGCCTCAAAAAGGTGAACACTAGGGTGAATACTGGGTGAATACCGTATTCACCCTTTATCCTTTTGATTTATAAAGAAAAAATGATGAAGTGAACACGGTGAACACCTTTTTATAAAAAAAGTTTTTTTGAGGTTAAAATTCAATCTAAATAACCCTTTTCGCATTTTTCAACAAAATCTCCCCAAAGTTGCATTACAGGCTTTTTCTGTTCAAGATAATCAGAACGGTTATAAGCACGCCTAACTTGATCTTTAATCCCATGAGATAAACAAGCCTCAATAATATCAGGGGAAATCATAGGTTCATATTCATTTAAATATGTGCTACCAATCGCCCGTAATCCATGACCAGTTAATTTATTCTTATAACCAATATCAATTAATGCTTTATTTACTGTTTGACTATTCATTGGTTTATTTATTGTTCTGTAGCTCTGGAAAATATATTGGTCATTTCCTGTAAATGGTTTCATTATGTCTAAAAGTTTTAATACTTGAGATGATAAAGGAATAATATGCGTTTTCCTTGTTTTCATTTTTTTAGCTGGGATTATCCAAATTTGCTTTTCTAAATCAATTTCAGACCATTCAGCACTACTAGCTTCTATTGGTCTAGTCAGTGTTAAAAGTTGGAATTTAATTAAACAGCGAGTAAATAGAGTAAGTTTAGAATTTTGTATTTTGGCTAATAGAGTAGGTAGCTCTTCAGGTCGTATAGTAGGATTATGTTCATTATGACCAAAGTTAAAAACAGCATTAATATTTGAGCAAGGATTAAAAGGAATTAAGCCATAATTTACAGCGTAGTTAAGAATTTCATTTATTAATCTGATCGTACGTTTTAATGTATCTCCTTTTCCTTGTTGGTTTAATGGCTCTAATTTTTGAATAACTAGGCTAGGAACGATTTCAGAAACAGGAATATCTGCCAAATATGGAAAGACATAAATTTCTAAACGTCGCCAATTCTTTTTTAAAGTAAGTGGTTCTATTTCCGTTTCTTTTTTCACTTTCCATTTTTGAGCTACGGTAAAAAATACGTTTTCTAAGCGGTTACTGATTGTTTGTTCATATACTTTTATTTTTTCTTGCGGGTCGATACCTTGAGCTAATAACGAGCGATACTCTTCACGTTTACTTCTTGCTTGTGCGAGTGATATTTCTGGATAAGCGCCTAAGCTAATTTTTACTCTTTTATCAGTATTGGGGCGAATGTAATTAAAGCGCCATGATTTAAAGCCTGTAGGCTGGATAAGTAAAAATAACCCATTTCCATCAGTCAATGTGTAAGGCTTATCTTTTGGTTTTGCTCTCTCAATTTCTGTATTAGTTAAAGGTTTGGTAACTTTAGGCATTAACATTACTCCGTTTTATGTAACCACGTTAAGGCGATTATATAACGTGGTTACATTAATGGTTACAAAAAAATTCAGTTTAAAGCGGAATAATACGGAATGATACGGAAAGTAAACTTGATATTACAGGCATTAAAAAAGCCTTTCGGGTAATTACGAAAGGCTTTGGAAAGTATTTTGGTGCTCTGGGCGAGACTTGAACTCGCACGTCCTACAGACACTACCCCCTCAAGATAGCGTGTCTACCAATTCCACCACCAGAGCGAAATTCTTATTTTGGAATATCTTGATTTTGTTCTTGTTTAACTGGTAATTCAGTTGCTGGTTTAGCAGCATCTTGTTTTTGTACTTCTTGAGCAACACCTGAAAGGTCATCAAAAGTACCCTTTGGTTTTGCAGAATGTGCAGTTAAATTACCTAGTAATAAACTAATTGCGAAAAATAAAATTGCTAAAATGGTTGTTGTACGGGTTAAAAAGTTACCTGCACCACTTGCACCAAATACTGTACCTGATGCACCTGCGCCAAATGATGCACCCATATCAGCACCTTTACCTTGTTGAACAAGAATAAAGCCGATCAATGCAATCGCAATAAGTGGATAAATAATTAAAAGAACTTGATACATTGTAAATCACACATTTAATTAAAACTTTAATTTAGCAGCTTCTGCTAAAAGCAACGGCGTGCATATTATAAGATTAGTCAAAGTTGTGCAAGCGTATTTTATCTGGGGTTTGCTTAATTGATAAAAAAATGAGCGATAGAGCGATAAGAACAAAAAGTTAGTTAATTTAGGGTTGTTTCTGTTAGCAAAAAAGTGTAATTTTATCGTTACATTTGGTGTATATAAATATTTACAAGGTGTTTTAAAATGAGAAAAGACAGTATTCATAATGTCCATATTGTTGATGAAAAGGTATTAATCACTCCTGATGAATTAAAAGCAAAATTGCCATTAGAAAATCCACTTAGACAAAATATCGAACGCTATCGACAAGAAATCGCTGATATTGTACATCGTCGTGATAAACGCTTATTAGTAGTATGTGGGCCTTGTTCTATTCACGATATTCCTGCTGCATTGGAATATGCAGAAAAATTAAAAAAATTATCTGATGAAGTGAAAGATCAATTATATATTGTGATGCGAGTCTATTTTGAAAAACCGCGAACAACAGTCGGTTGGAAAGGGTTAATTAATGATCCGAATTTAGATGGTACATTTGATGTAGAGAAAGGTTTACACCTTGCGAGAAAATTATTATTAGATTTAGGTGAATTAGGTCTGCCACTTGCAACAGAGGCACTTGATCCGATTACTCCACAATATTTAGCTGATTTATTTAGCTGGTCGGCGATTGGTGCAAGAACCACAGAATCACAAACACATCGTGAACTAGCATCAGGTTTATCTATGGCGGTTGGATTTAAAAATGGGACTGATGGTAGTTTAGCTACTGCGATTAATGCTTTAAAAGCAGCTTCTCAAGAGCATAGCTTTATTGGGATTAATCAACAAGGACAAGTAAATTTATTGCATACAGGCGGTAATCCTGATGGGCATATTATTTTGCGTGGCGGAAAAACACCAAATTATCAAGCGGAATTCATTAAACAAAGTGAACTTGAATTAGAAAAAGCAGGATTAGAACAATCTATTATGGTGGATTGTAGTCATGGCAATTCCAATAAAGATTATCGCCGTCAACCTATGGTTGCCGAAGATATTTTACAGCAAATTGTTGCGGGTAATCGTTCTATTACGGGAATTATGTTAGAGAGTAATCTTAATGCAGGTAATCAAAGTGCGGAACAACCAAAAGAAAATATGCAATATGGTGTTTCTATTACTGATGCGTGCATTGACTGGCAGACAACAGAAACATTATTGCGTAAAATACATGCTACTTTGGCTCAATTAGAGCGATAAATTATTTTGGAGAGCGTTCGTGGAAGTATTGCAAGAATTACGTGCACAAATAGATGAAACTGATAAAGCATTATTGGCTTTATTGGGGAAACGATTACAGTTAGTAGCCGAGGTTGGTAAAGTTAAACATCAACATGGTTTGCCAATTTATGTGCCAGAGCGGGAAGCGACTATGTTGGCTGCTCGCCGACAAGAAGCAGAAAAAATGGGAATCTCTCCAGATTTAATTGAAGATGTATTACGTCGAGTAATGCGCGAGTCGTATCATAGTGAAAACCAATATGGTTTTAAAACGGTGAACCCAAATATCAAAAAAATTGTTGTTGTTGGTGGGAAAGGTAAATTAGGGGGATTATTTGCCCGTTATCTAGCTAACTCTGGTTATTCAATTACGATTTTAGATCAAGATGATTGGGATAATGCGGCACAAATTTTAACAGGGGCAGATGTTGTGTTAATTTCTGTGCCAATTACAGCAACAGAGAGGGTTATTGAGCAATTAACACCTTATTTACAACCAACAATGTTATTAGCAGATTTAACTTCAGTAAAATCAATGCCAGTAGAAAAAATGTTGGCAGTACATCAAGGTGCAGTCGTGGGCTTACATCCAATGTTTGGCCCAGATATTGGGAGTATGGCAAAACAGGTGATTGCTGTATGTGAAGGGCGATTCCCTGAACGTTGCCAATGGCTACTCGACCAATTTGCAATTTGGGGTGCAAAATTGTATCAAGTTAGCCCACAAGATCATGATCACAGTATGACTTATATTCAAGCATTACGACACTTTTCCACGTTTGCTAATGGTCTGCATTTATCACAACAGCCAGTACAGTTAAAAAATCTATTAGCCTTATCTTCGCCAATTTATCGTCTAGAATTAGCGATGATTGGACGTTTATTTGCCCAAGATCCAGAATTATATGCAGATATTATTATGGATAAACCAGAAAATTTAGCAGTAATTAAAACTTTACAGGCAAGCTACCAACAGGCATTACAATTCTTTGAAAATGGGGATAAACAAGGTTTTATTGCAGCATTCCAACAAGTTCATCAGTGGTTTGGTGATTATTCAGAACAGTTTATGCAAGAAAGCAGACAATTACTGCAACAAGCGTATGATTTAAGAAAACATGACTAGATAATGATGTCGGATACTGTGAAGTATCCGACATTTGTCATTAAAGGTAACTTACAAAATTCTCTTTATTTTTATTGTATTCTTTATTTGGACGAGTAGCGTCATCTTGTGTAGTACCAATCATTACTAAGGCAACCACTTTATCGTGTTCACGACAACCAAATGCTTGACGTAAAGCTGAACCATCAATCCAAGGCCCAGTTACCCAAACATTGTCATAACCTAACGCATTAGCAGCAAGTTGTAACGCATAAGTTGCACAACCAGCACTTAGCATTTGTTCCCAAGCAGGTACTTTTTTGATCTCTTTATTAACTTCTGCAATAACGGCAATAAACATTGGTGCACGTTGTGGAAAACCTGCTGCTTTAGCTAGACGTTCTTCACCTAAATTTAATTCAATCACGGCGTCTTTTAATAATTCACCTAATTTTTGTAAGCCATCATTTTCAATGACAACAAAACGATAAGGCGTTAATTTTCCATGATCGGGAACATGTTTAGCAGCTTTGAAAAGGATTTCTAATTCTTGTGCAGAGGGTGCTGGTGCAATTAAGTTTTTATTTGAGTGACGATTTAATAATAAATCTAGTGCATCCATAGTTTTTCTCCTGTATCAATGAGGTGCTTATTGTAGCATATACAAGTGAAAAAGTTCGTTTATTGATAGGCATTTTATGGTATTTTAACGGGCAGTAAATAATCGAATAGGAAGGTATAGTAGTGTTAGCAGTTGTCCGTTTTCTTTGGCGAGCATTAAATTTTTGTCGCCGTGTTTTAATGAATATTGTGTTTTTATTTATTGCTGGAATTTTATTATTAGGCATCAGTTTAACTATCCACGATAAAAATAATCAACCCATTCCGCAAGGTGCATTACGCCTTAATTTAGCTGGATTTTTAGCAGATAATCGAGATGAAAACAGTGAATTAAAGGCATTATTAAATAATCTGCAGCAGCAATCTATGCCAGAGAAAATTGCTACGTTTGATGTGATTTATACGATTGTGCAAGCAATAGATGATCCGCGGATTAAAGGGATTGTATTGGATCTTAATGAATTTGAGGGAGGCGATCTTCCTTCATTAACTGCAATTGGTAATGCACTAAAACAATTTAGAGAGAGTGGTAAACCTGTGATTGCGATTGCAGATAACTATTCACAAAATCAATATATTTTAGCAAGTTATGCAGATCAGATTTATTTGCATACCCAAGGACAGGTCGAATTGAATGGGCTGTCAGGACAACATTTTTACTATAAATCTATGCTAGATAAAATTGAAGCAACACCGCATGTCTTCCGTGTAGGCACATACAAGTCTGCAGTAGAACCTTTATTGCGTGATGATATGTCAGAAGAAGCTCGCCAAAATGCAACTCAATGGATGAATGCAATGTGGACAAATATTCAAACCACAGTGAGCGAAAATCGTCATACTAATAAAGAACAACTTTTCCCTACTACAGAAAACTTTATTCAACAATTACGTCAATTAAAAGGTGATTTCAGTACATATGCAGTACAAACGAAATTAGTCACTGCAGTTATGGGACATTATGCATTGGAAGAGAAATTAAAAGAGAAATTTGGTGTAGATAAGGAAAACCATTATCAGCATATTGATTTTTCTGATTATTTAAACACACACCCAGATTATGAAAATGCTTTAGCGACACAAAATAATATTGCAGTTGTGCGTGTTGAAGGAACGATTATTGACGGTGAAAGTGAAGAAGAAAGTGTCGGCGGTGATACGGTTGCTCGTTTGTTACGTCAAGCAGCAGAAGATCCTACGGTGAAAGCTGTCGTGTTACGAGTCAATAGTCCTGGTGGTAGTGCTGCTGCATCAGAGATTATTCGTGAGGAAGTAGAACATTTACAACAAATTGGAAAACCTGTCGTTGTTTCAATGGGAGGTATGGCGGCTTCTGGCGGATATTGGATTTCAAGTACTGCAGATTATATCGTGGCGGATAAAAATACGATTACAGGTTCTATTGGTATTTTTGCGGCATTTGTTACGCTAGAAAAGAGTTTACAAAAATTAGGTATTCATAGTGATGGCGTAGAAACCTCTCCATTAGCAAATATGTCAATGCTGACCGAGCTAAGTAAAGAGTATGGGGATGTCTTACAATTATCAATTGAACATGGTTATGATCAATTTTTAAATTTAGTAGCTAAAGGACGCAAATTAGATAAAACCGAAGTAGATAAAATTGCCCAAGGTAGAGTGTGGATAGGTGAAGAAGCCTTAACACACCACTTAGTTGATCAGCTTGGTGATCTCGATACTGCTATGGAAATAGCAAGTAAAAAGATATTGGCAAAGGAAACAAATTTATCAGAAAAAGATATTGGTTATGTATGGCTAACAGATCAAGAAAATAGTGGATTATTATCGTTGTTATCACAAAGACAGGCTAAAGTAATCAACAATTCTCTTTTACAGGCATTAGGCATTGCTGATTTAGCACCAGTTCGCCAATTTCGTCAACAGTTAGGCCTATTAACGCAATTTACTGATCCACGTGGACAATATTTATATTGTTTGAACTGTCAATCTGTTTATTAAGGCATAAAGATGATTAAAAAAATATTACAGTCCATCATTATTGGCTTGGCAGCAGCAATGCTCATTGTATTAGTGTTATCAGGTACTGGGCAAAATCATTTTTTAGCAAAATTTTTTACACCACAAGTGGCTTCCTATAATGAAGCTGTTCGAATTGCAGCTCCTGCAGTCGTGAATGTTTATACTCGCTCATTACAAGAAGCAAATAGCAATGACTTTAGCGTAAATAACTTAGGTTCAGGGGTGATTATGCGAAGTGATGGCTATATCTTGACTAATAAACATGTTATTCAAAATGCGGATCAGATTATTGTTGCTTTACAAAATGGTAATATCTATCAAGCCAATATTATTGGTAGTGATTGGGTGACAGATTTAGCCGTATTAAAGATTAATGCGACTAATTTACCGACAATTCCACAAAATCCTGAGCGTAGTGTTAATGTAGGAGATGTTGCGTTAGCTATTGGGAATCCATACAACTTAGGACAAAGTGTATCACAAGGTATTATTAGTGCGATTGGACGTAATACGATTAGTGAATTTAAACAACAAAATTTTATTCAAACTGATGCTTCGATTAATCAAGGAAACTCAGGAGGAGCATTAATTAATTCCTTAGGAGAATTAATTGGCATTAATACTTTGAGTATTGGACGTGCAGATAATGAAGTAGTTGCTGAGGGGCTTGGTTTTGCAATCCCAATTAAATTAGCAAATGAAATTATGAATAAGATTATAAAAGATGGGCGAGTGATTCGAGGTTTCTTTGGTGTAGAAAGTCGTTTATTTACCAGTGGTCCGATTGAGGATAATTCACAAAAAGGAGTTCTTGTCACTAATTTAAGTCAAGGTGGGCCAGCAGCACGAGCAGGTATTCAAGTGGGAGATGTAATAGTTAAATTTGGCGATACGGTTGTTACTTCACCAGTACAAATGGTAAATATGGTTGCAGAAATGAAGCCTGGTACGATTGTAACTGTACAGGTTTTACGTCGAAATAAACTTTATAATTTCCCAGTAGAGATAGGGGAATACCCAATTAATTAATGGAGGAATGATCATGTTTGAGATTGCTAATTATTGGACAGAACGGCAACAGGTTGACCCAGTACGAGAACATGATCATCGCTCTCCCTATCAACGAGATCGAGGACGAATCTTACATTCTGCTGCTTTTCGTTGTTTACAAGCAAAAAAACAGATTCACTCAATAGGTGAAAATGATTTTTATCGTACTCGCCTGACACATTCATTGGAAGTTGCACAAATTGGTAGTAGTTTAACTGCACAATTACGTTTAGATTCTGCATTTGTTCATTTACAGCAGCAAACACAACAACCATTAGAGGTTTTAAAAAAATCACTGTGCAAATTACTACCGAAAAATAGCCTGATTGAAAGTTTATGTTTAGCTCATGATATTGGGCATCCACCATTTGGACATGGTGGTGAAGTGGCATTAAATTATATGATGAGTGATAGTGGTGGTTTTGAGGGGAATGGGCATTCTTTTCGAATTTTAACTAAATTAGAACCCTATACTCAGCATTGGGGAATGAATTTAACTCGCCGTACACTGCTTGGTATTATGAAATACCCTGTGATATTAGATTTAGCATCACCGCAATATCAACAACTTGATTTACCACGTAGTGAAGATCCCCGTTATGTCAAAATGGAAAATTGGCGACCAGGAAAAGGCATTTTTCGTGATGATCTCACAGCATTTGAATGGGTATTAGCCCCACTCACTCATCAAGATCGCACTTTATTTACTGCATTACCAGAAAGGGTTGATCCTGCAATAACACTAAAAAGTCAATATAAATCATTAGATTGCAGCATTATGGAATTAGCAGATGATATTGCGTATGCAGTACATGATTTTGAAGATGCGATTGTTGTTGGTTTAGTTCATCGTGATCAATGGCAAGCTACGCTAGAAAAACTGTTGTCTAGCGAGGTTGAGTGGATAAGTCGTCACATTGAAGCATTAACAGAAGCCTTATTTTCAGATCAACATTATTTGAGAAAAAATGCGATTGGATCATTAGTGAACTATTTTATTACTCATATTAGATGGTGTGAGAATACTCAATTTACTGAACCTTTATTGCGTTATAACGCTGAATTACCGCCAGAAACAGTAGCTGTTTTAAATATTTTTAAGCAGTTTGTGAGCAAATATGTGATTAAAGATGTTAAGACTCAACGTATTGAATATCAAGGGCAACGCATTTTAATAGAAATGTTCCAGATGTTTATGACCGATCCAACACGATTATTACCACCGAATACCGTAAAACGTTGGCAAACTGCCGAACCACGGCAACAGAAACGGGTTATTTGTGATTATATTGCAGGGATGTCGGATGCGTATGCGTTGAAGTTATATCAACAGCTTTAACAGCTTAAAAGATAAAAAGGAAACTCTATGTGGGTTTCCTTTCTATTTATATAGAATAATCAATTAATATTTTAAGGTTTCACCTTCTTTAGGAACAGAAACACGATCAGTAAGGTGGTTTTTATTGACAAATTTGCGCATCTCATCGGTAGTAACTGCAGCATGATTAACGGCATCCATATGAACAGTAATAATTTTTGCTTGAGGGAGTTGTTTATATGCTTTTGCTACATCAGCTGTCCCCATAATGATGCTACGATCAAACCCATCAACTTGTGCATAACCAGTATTCATTACAACAACATTTGGATGATACGTATTAAGTGCATGATCAATTTGATAAGTCCAAATCGAATCACCCATTAAATAAAGCGTTTTTTCGCCTTTTGCTTGGAAAACTACCCCCATAGCATCACCTAATAATTCTGCTAGTTGAGGTACAGAATACATTTTATCGGTACCATGTTGCCCTGCAACCTTAGTTAATTTAACCGCATGAAATTCTGTATTATCGCCAACAACACGCACATCTTTAAAACCTTGTGAACGGATAATGGCAGCATCGCCAGCATTTTGTACAAAAATAGGTAGATCTTTCGGTAATAGTTTTTGTGCTGCTTCATCCCAGTGATCGGCGTGAGTGTGGGTTACTACTACTGCATCCACTCCTTTGATAACCTCCGCAGGAGGCATAGTCATATCGACTAAAGGATTACGTTTTTCACTATGTGGTGTACCTGGAAAACCAGGGTAGGTACCTTTTGGTGCTAAATAAGGATCAACTAAAAAGGTTGTACCTGCAATATTGATTTTTGCTGTTGCATTACGAATATGTTGATAAGAAATCTCAGCATAAGCTGTTGAAATAGATAATGTTGCTAATAAACAAATAGAAGATAACAGTTTATTTTTAAACATAATTTTTTTCCTTGTTGTGGGTTATTTAAGATAAATCGTGTCATCTTGATGACGGTGGTTATTATCTAAAAAGAGAAAAATAAAAAATATTGACTTATCATTAAAAAAACGAAAAAATCGGGTCAATTTATATGTATGAGAAAACTATATGCTGCCAACAGTTGCCCTGATTTTGTATCCAGAACTTAGCCCATTCCATTTTTCCGTACCCTATATGATTTTTTCTATTGAGCTAGATGGAAAAAAACTATTTAATCTCAAGATTGTTGGTGAAGATCTAGCAGATAGTGATCCAAGCGATAGACTTATTGTGAAAACAGATGGCGGATTAGAACTATTAGCACAAGCTGATATTGTTATTGTTTCAGGTTGGCATCAATTAGATTATGCCCCCTCAAGCAATTTGCAGCACGCATTGCATCAGGCTTATCAGCGAGGTGCAACTATTGTTGGATTATGTTATGGCGCTTATCCTGTTGCTTATACAGGGTTATTAGATGGCAAAAAAGCAACAACTCACTGGTTAGCAGAAAATGATTTTAGGCAACGATTTCCACAAATCCATTTAGATATTAATTCTATTTATATTGAACAAGATCGATTAATTACATCCGCTGGTACGGCAGCTGGATTAGATTGTTGTTTAGCGATTGTACGAACTTATTATGGGGTGAAAGTTGCTAATCGAGTGGCTAGATTATTAGTTATTCCTCCTCATCGAGAGGGTGGGCAGGCTCAATTTATTGAACAGCCGATCGCACGCAAAACACCGAGCGAAAATATGAATCAATTATTGTCGTCTATTCAAGAAAATCTCAGTGATAGTTACCATATTGATGTATTAGCAAAACGTTTAATGATGAGCCGTAGTTCTTTCACTCGTCATTTCCGTAAAGCAACAGGATTGGCCTTTAATCAATGGTTAATTGAAAGTCGCTTACAACGTGGTAGGGAGTTATTAGAAAGTACTCATCTTACCGTTGAAGAAATTGCTGAAAAAATTGGTTTCCATTCGGCTACCTCTTTTCGCCAACATTTCAAGCAAAGACATCAAGTTACCCCTAAGCAATGGCAAAAACGATTTTTGGTATAAATAAAAGATAAGATGTCGGGTACTCAATACCCGACTTTAAATTTATACAAATTCCGCCCAAATTGGAGCATGATCAGAAGGTTTTTCCATTGCTCGAATGTCTAAAGCAATCCCAGCAGAAGTACAACGTTGAGCTAATGTTTGATTAGTGAGAATTAAATCAATACGTAAGCCTCGATTATCATCAAAGCCTTTAGAACGATAATCAAACCACGAAAATTGATCATTAACTGTTGGATATAAAGCACGGAATGTATCGACTAATCCATATTGATATAGTTTTTCTAACCATTCACGTTCTTCAGGTAAGAAAGAACATTTACCAGTGCGTAACCAACGTTTCCGATTTTCTTCACCAATACCAATATCTAAATCTGTTGGGCTAATATTCATATCTCCCATCACAATAATTGGATTCTCTGGATTGTGTTCAGTTAATAAATAGTGGTGTAAATCTTGATAAAATTTCGCTTTAGCAGGGAATTTTGTTTCGTGTTCACGATTTTCACCTTGTGGGAAATAGCCATTAATGACAGTTAGTTGACCAAATGATGTGTCTAAATCTGCCATGATAATACGGCGCTGTGCATCCGCTTCATCGGTTGGAAAACCTTTGCGTACAGCAAGAGGAGGTTGTTTGGTTAATAATGCCACACCATAATGGCTTTTTTGTCCATGATAGAAAACGTGATACCCTAAATCAGCGACAATCTCATGTGGAAAGGCTTCATCAGCAACCTTAATTTCTTGTAATCCGAGCACATCAGGTTGATACTGTTCGATAAGTTGATGTAATTGATGTGGTCTTGCCCGTAACCCATTAATATTAAAAGAGATAAATTTCATATTACTCCAGAAAATTATTTTAATGATTGGATTTTCTTAATCATATTACTGGTGGAGTAGCCATTCTCAAAGTTAAGCACTTTCACATCTCCACCATTTGCCCAGACTTCTTTACTACCAGCGATCTCTTCTGGTTTATAATCGCCTCCTTTTACTAAAAGATCTGGTAGGATTTCACCAATTAAACGTTGCGGAGTTTCTTCTTCAAAAGCGACTAACCAATCTACTGATGCTAAACCAGCTAATACAGCCATTCTTGTCGTTAAATCATTGATTGGTCGTTGATCACCTTTTAAACGTTTTACTGATGCATCGGAGTTTACAGCGACAATTAAACGATCACCAAGTTTACGCGCATTGGCTAAATAAGAAACGTGACCAGGGTGTAAAATATCAAAACAACCATTGGTCATCACAATCTTTTCGCCTCGTGCTTTGGCTTTAGCAACGGCTTGTTTTAGTTCTTGTTCAGTCATAATACCGAAACCATTCTCGCTACGGCGATGAATTGCATTTTCCAATTCTACTTCAGATACGGTTGAGGTACCTAGTTTACCAACAACAATACCTGCAGCTACATTCGCTAGATAACAAGATTCTTCCAAACTACGACCATCGGCAATGGCAGTTGCTAATACACTAATTACGGTATCGCCCGCACCAGTAACATCAAATACTTCTTGAGCTTGGGTTGGTAAATGATAAGCAGGTTGGTTTGGACGAATTAGGGTCATTCCTTTTTCTGAACGAGTGACTAACAGGGCATCAAGTTCAATTTGTTTAATTAAGGCTAAACCTTTTTCAACAATCTCTTCTTCGCTATGACATACACCAACAACCGCTTCAAATTCTGACATATTTGGGGTTAATAATGTGGCACCACGGTAACGCTCAAAGTCCGTACCTTTCGGGTCAATTAAAACTGGGACGTGAGCTTGGCGAGCAATTTGGATCATTTTTTGTACTTCTGCCAGTGTGCCTTTACCATAATCAGAAAGGACTAATGCACCATATTGAGAAATATGCTGTGTAAGTTTTTGCAGTAACTCAGTAGAATCAACATGATGAAAATTTTCTTCAAAATCTAAACGAAGCAGTTGTTGATGACGAGAAAGAATACGTAATTTCGTAATCGTTGGGTGAGAAGAGAGTGCAACAAAGTCACATTCTATCTTATCTTTTGCTAAGAGATGTTGTAAGGCTTGACCAGTTTCATCTTGCCCAATCATACCTAATAATTTAATTGGGACATTTAGGCTAGCAATATTCATTGCTACGTTTGCTGCACCACCAGCACGTTCTTCATTTTGTTGCACTTTGACGACAGGGACAGGTGCTTCTGGTGAAATGCGATTTGTCGCCCCAAACCAATAACGATCTAGCATTACATCGCCTAATACTAATACTTTTGCTTGCGTAAATTGGGTTGAATATTGAATCATACAGTTTTCTCCAAGAATAATTTGCGCCAGATTTTACCATACAACCCCTAAGATTAATGCTATTTCTCCTGCTTTCCGCTAAAATAATGACCTTTGTTTGGGATTTAGCTGTTATAAACCATGAAAAATAAACAATTACCGACATTTCAACTGCAATTTTTATTGCCTAAATATTGGTTACTTTGGTTTGGGATTTTTATATTCCGCATCATTTTATTGTTGCCTTATTGTTGGTTAGTAAAAATTGGCAAAGGACTAGGCAAGTTGTTTGTAAAGTTTAAATTTGGACAACGCCGTTTAGCGATTGCCCGCCGTAACATTGAACTCTGCTTTCCACAATTAACTGAACAAGAAAAAACAGAGCTATTACAAAGAAATATTGATTCAATTGGTATGGCGATTATTGAAACAGGAATGGCATGGTTCTGGTCAGATAGACGAATCAAAAAATGGTCAAGAATTGAAGGATTAGAGCATTTGCAAAATAATGCACAGCAAGGGATTATCTTAATTGGTATTCATTTTTTAACCTTAGAACTCGGTGCAAGAATTATTGGTATTCATCATCAAGGCATTGGAGTTTATCGACCTAATGATAATCCATTATTCGATTGGATTCAGACTAGAGGGCGAGTTCGCTCAAATAAAGATATGTTAGATCGCCATAATTTACGCGGTATGATTAAAGCCTTACGCCAAGGTGAGTCAATTTGGTACGCACCTGATCACGATTATGGACGTAAGAGTGCAGTTTTTGTGCCATTTTTTGCTGTACCTGATGCGGCTACAACCACAGGAACCGCTTTTTTAACACGAAATTGTCCAGACAGTGTAGTGATACCATTTGCACCGTTACGTCATCACGATCATTCTGGTTATACTGTATCGATCTCGGCACCAATTGATCTTAGTGATTGTGAGGATGATGAACAGATTGCAACACGAGTAAATCAAGCGATTGAGCAGGAAATTAATAAAGATCCATCACTTTATATGTGGTTACACCGCCGCTTTAAAACACGTCCAGAAGGGAAAGAAACTCTCTATCAAGAGTAAGGCAAGGCATTATATGAAAGTAAAATCGCCCAGATAAGCTGGGCGATTTCTTTTTGAATATTATTCTTTAAATTCTGTCATAAAAGTATTCGCTTTTTCCACCATATTTTTTGAACCAATAAATAATGGTGTACGTTGATGTAATGCAGTTGGTTGAATATCTAAAATACGTCTATAACCATCTGTTGCTAAACCGCCAGCTTGTTCTGCTAAGAATGCCATTGGATTACCTTCATATAATAAACGAAGTTTACCATTTGGGTAACGTGTCGTTGTTGGATAGATATAAATACCACCTTTTAACATATTACGGTGGAAGTCAGATACGAGTGAACCGATATAACGTGAAGTATAAGGACGTTTAGTCGCATCATCTTCTTCTTGGCAATATTTAATATACTTTTTCACGCCCATTGGGAATTTTAAGTAATGCCCTTCATTGATCGAATAGCAGAAACCATCTTGAGGAATTTTGATATTTTCATGTGACAGAATGAACACACCAAGTGATGGATCATAGGTAAAGCCATTGACACCATTACCAGTGGTATAAACAAGCATGGTTGATGAGCCATAAACAATATAACCAGCAGCAACTTGGCGGTTTCCTGGCTGTAAGAAATCTTCCATCGTAACAGGTTGTCCGATTGGTGAAATACGGCGATAAATTGAGAAAATTGTACCAACGGCAACGTTGACATCAATATTTGAAGAGCCATCTAATGGGTCTGTCAAAATGATATATTTTGCATTGCGTCCACGTTCCGTATTGAAAGCAATAAAGTTTTCTTCTTCTTCTGAACCGAAACCAGCAACTTCATCTCGAGAAATTAATGCAGCTTTCATTTTTTCATGAGCAAAGGCATCTAATTTCATTTGTGCCTCACCTTGCACATTTTCAATACCAGAGTTCCCGATAATATCGTTGTTTAGCCCTGCTTTGTTAATATCACGGTGGATGATTTTTGCAACAAGACGAATAGAGGAAAGAATACCACTAAGCTCACCTTTAGCATTAGGATATTCAGCTTGTTTTTCAACAATAAATTGACCTAGAGTTTTCATAATAAACCTTGTTTATACAGTGAGAAATCACGCTTAAAGAATAACATTTTTTGATAAACTTTATAAAAATTTTTGAGGATAAAATAAAAAAATGAGGCATGGCTCACAAAAATATTTTGTGAAATAGAATAGAGAATGCAAAAGTTAACAAAAAAGCGATTTGAAGAGTAATAATTGATCACTTTATAGCAGAAAACTATCTCTATCTTTCGATTCGAAATATATTAAGTATAAAAGAAATGCGCCTTAAGCGCATTTAATCAGATATCAACATTAACTTCTTGCAACATAATACTGCAATTCAATTTTTGGATTAATTGCCTGCAATAATTGTTCTGCACTTGTTTTTTGTTGCATTTGAGCAACTGCTTCTACCATAGCGACTTTAACAATATCTTGATCTTGATAGCCAGAAAGACGCACAACATTTAAGGCAACTTGTAACGCAGGTAAACTTGGGTTAAATGCTGCATTTTCTGCATAGCGTCCTGCTACCATTGTTTCATCATCTAATAGAATAGCTACTCCACAATAAGCATGACTATAAGGTGCATGTGAACGATTAGCCGCAAGCAAGGCTTGTTGTGCTAAAGGATCGGTAGCATCAATTTGCAAATGATTGTTATGTGGGTCGAACAAACATTCGCGAATTTCAAGATCTTTAGGACCAAATGAATCAGGAAGATATTGATGTAAGCGATTATCTTGGGAATGTGGGAGATGAATAAAGAGATGTTCGGCACTATTTAATTCATTCATAAATTGACGGCAATGTCCACAAGGTGTGTAGTTGACAGTTATTGCACTAATGGAAGATTCATTATTCATCCATGCATGAGAAATAGCACTTTGTTCTGCATGGATAGTTTGCTGCATTGCCACATGACAGAACTCTTGATTCGCACCAAAATAAAATGCACCACTTAACCCGTGTGCAATCGCACCGACATTGAATTGTGAAATAGGGGTAGTAGAGTAACAAGCTGCAATAGGTAAGAGTTGTAGTGCTAATTGATTTGCGGTGAGATGAAAAGTTTTACACAGAGAAGTAACTTGTTGTGCTGATAACTTACCTGCAAAATGTTGTTGGGCTAAAAGTTGATATAGCATGTTGGCCAGTTCTTGATTTTCCCATTGTGCTAATTCAGTTTGAATTGCTTTAATTCGTTTGTGCGCAGCCATAAATAATACTCCTTATAATTTAAACCGCGTGTTATAGGATAAGAGTTTACATCACTGTTGATTAAGAAGAGTGGTCTATTATTGAAATGAGATGATCATTCGATTAATTCAATACAGCTTTGTGTTTTTGGATGTTGATCACTATAAACAAAAAAGAGAGAAATTACCAAATCCGAGAATATTTTTGTGAGGTGGATTCAAATTTTTAGGTGTGATTGTAGAAGATCTAAACGGATAATTTAGAAAAATGAGTTAGCCGATAAGCCGAGTTCTGTCGTGGACAATCATTCATCTAGGCATTTATTTGCACAAATGCTCAAGCAACCTACCCGAATCCTGCGCGGGCCACACATTGGATTCCTATTTGGTCTTGCTACGGGTGGAGTTTACCGTGCCATGAATTGTTACCAATCATGCGGTGCGCTCTTACCGCACCCTTTCACCCTTACCTGATCTCTTGCGAGCCATCGGCGGTTTGCTCTCTGTTGCACTGGTCGTAGGCTTACACCTCCCGGACGTTATCCGGCACCCTGCCCTGTGTAGCTCGGACTTTCCTCTCGTTTACTTGTCCCCTAGGTCGCTTACGCGGTTGAGGGCTTCAATAAACCAGCGATTGTCTAGCTAACTCGGCGCGCAGTATAACGGATTTTTTATATAAAATCATCTCTATGATTAGCATTTCCGAGGATTAATGATTAGAATACCAGCCGTTTGAGATAAATGTATAAGGAATCAGC
Organism: Gallibacterium melopsittaci; assembly: GCF_042433085.1. Taxonomy (NCBI): domain Bacteria; kingdom Pseudomonadati; phylum Pseudomonadota; class Gammaproteobacteria; order Pasteurellales; family Pasteurellaceae; genus Gallibacterium; species Gallibacterium melopsittaci. The sequence goes on along the minus strand of NZ_JBHLWA010000049.1, from coordinate 153,723 downwards.
GTATGGATTATCTACAAATTGCACAAGAAACGCTTAGTGTAGAACAGCAAGCCTTGGCACGTTTACAACAGCAGTTGCCTGCGAATTTTGCGGAAATTGTTGAGGCGATTTTGCATTGTGAAGGACGTTTGGTGATTGGTGGTATTGGAAAATCAGGTCTTGTTGGTAAAAAAATGGTTGCCACTTTTGCCTCAACAGGTACACCAAGTTTCTTTTTACATCCAACAGAAGCGTTTCATGGTGATTTGGGGATGTTGAAACCAATAGATATGGTATTGTTGATTTCGTATAGCGGTGAAACCGATGATGTCATTAAGTTGATTCCTAGTTTGAAAAATTTTGGCAATAAGATTATTGCGATGACAGGGAATTTAAATTCTACATTAGCAAAATATGCAGATTATGTATTGGATATTAGCGTAGAGCGAGAAGTTTGCCCGAATAATCTTGCTCCAACCACATCAGTATTAGTTACCATGGCGTTAGGTGATGCCTTAGCCGTATCTTTAATTAAAGCACGTAATTTCCAAGCAGAAGACTTTGCTAAATTCCACCCTGGCGGCAGTTTAGGTCGTCGTTTGTTGTGTAAAGTACGTGATAAGATGCAGACGAAATTACCTGTGGCAACAGCAGAAACCGTATTTCTTGATTGCTTAACGGTAATGAACGAAGGTCGTATGGGGGTTGCTATTATTATGGATAAAGGGCAATTACAAGGCATTATTACTGATGGGGATATTCGCCGTGCGATGAGCCGCTATGGTGAAGCGGTTTTACAAAAACAAGCAAAAGATTTTATGACTACACAACCTAAAACAATTAACCAGAATAGCTATTTGGGACAAGCAGAGGATTATATGCGTCAACATAAGATCCATTCGTTGGTTGTGGTAAATGATGAATCGCAAGTTGTTGGTTTATATGAGTTTTCAAGTTAAGGATGTGAAATGAAAGAAAAATTAGCCAAAATTAAATTAGTTATTACCGATGTAGATGGCGTATTAACAGATGGTTCATTGTACTATGGTGAAAATGGCGAAGCATTCAAAGTATTTAATGCACGAGATGGATTAGGAACCAGAATGTTATTAGAAAGTGGCGTACAAGTTGCGGTACTTTCTGGGCGAGATTCATTAGTGTTGCGGAAACGAATTGAAGACTTAGGGATTTCTTTATTTTTATTAGGAAAATTAGAGAAAGAGAGCGCTTGTTTATCGTTAATTGAACAAGCAGGTGTTACCGCTGAAGAAACATTATATATTGGTGATGATAGTGTCGATTTGCCTGCTTTTGCCGTCTGCGGAGTAACAGCAACAGTTGCTGAAGCACAAGCCTATATCAAAGAAAAAGTTGATTTTGTTACGCAGTCACAAGGTGGTAAAGGGGCATTTCGTGAAATTGTGGATTTAATTCTTGCAGCACAAGGTAAATCGGACATTTATACCTCTGCTCAAGGCTTTTTGCATACGGCAAAGAAAATGGCACAATAAAGTTATTATGATTTTTGCCCTCTGCAACGTTACAATGTTTGTAGAGGGCAATTTTTTATCAAAAATTTAGTATTTGCGATAAAAAGAAAGTCGTATCACTCTTTCCACACAATATGATATTGTCGATCTTCTTCTTGATGTGAAATTAAGACTTTTGCAAAGACATCATCCATTTCATCTTTATCATTAATTAGCCCAATCCAGACTTCGGCAAATTCATCTGGATCGATTAGTGCACCGATTTCATTTTCCCATTGATCGCTGGTTTCAACCATTTCAACTGCACCGCGATCTTCAAATTGCAAATTAAATAACATAATATCCGCAGGATCGAGATTTTCAGGTGCCATTTCAAGAAAGATATCGTAAGCAATATCAATGGCTGTATCTGGATCTAATTTTGTTGTAGTTATCATTTTGTCTCCTTTAAGTTACTCTCTGATCATTTGATGTAGCATTGGTAATAAATCTTCTTCTAACCACTGTAAACTCACTTGTTCGTGGCGGATACTTCGTTTTAATAATAAAATCATCAATTCATCGTAGTAAGTTTTGTTATTAAGTTGATGTAATTCAAGTAGTAATTGTTGCATTTTATGGATTGATTGTCGGTGATCTTGCTCACGTTTCTTAACTGCGGTAAAGGCAAGTTTTGGATGACATTTTAAAGCTGCTAAAATGCGAGAGATAAATTCATCACGTAAAATACCATGGGTTAAGGTACTTTCTAATAACCATTTTTCTAATTGCACGGCACCAGCATCAGTTAATTGATACTCTTTGCGATCAGGTTTTCCTTGCTGAAATTGCAAAGAAAAAGAGATTAATCCTTGTTTTTCTAACTGATTTAATTCTCGATAGACTTGTTGGTGTGTAGCTTGCCAGATTAAGCCATAACTTTGTGAGAATTTTTTGCTTATGTCATAACCTGTAGCTGCTTGATGTGCAAGAATCGATAAAATTGTGTGTGATAGTGCCATAATCTCGATAACGCAAAAAAGTGAGGCGTTATTTTACTGGATTTCATCAAAATTATGTAGAACTTTGCGGTAAAGAGAGAAGTATTGCCGATTATTTATCCTACACCACTAACATAGTGGTGTAGGGAATAGAAAAATTAACCAGTATTGCGCATACCAGCAGCAATTCCTGTAATGGTAATCATCAAGGCTTGTTCTAATGCTGGATCAGTTTCGCCACTACGTAAACGATGTAATAACTCTACTTGTAGCAGGTTTAAAGGATCGGTATAGATATTACGCAACTTGATTGATTCAGCAACCCAAGGTAAATCTGCCATTAATTGATCTTCATGCGAGAGTGACAATAATGTTTGAATATCCGAGGTTAATTGTTCACGCAAAGATTGTCCTAATGGCCATAACTGTTCAGGCACTAAACGTTGATCATAATATTCGGCTAACCATAAGTCAGTTTTACTAAATACCATCTCAATCATACCGATACGAGTAGAGAAGAATGGCCACGATTTACACATCTCTTCTACGGTACTGCGTTTACCTTGTTCAAAAAGTTCACGCAAGGATGCACCAACACCTAACCAAGCAGGTAGCATCAAACGGTTTTGCATCCAAGCGAAAATCCAAGGGATCGCACGCAGACTTTCTACACCACCTTTAGGATTACGTTTTGCAGGGCGAGATCCTAATGGTAAACGAGAAAGTTCTTGTTCTGGCGTAGCTGCACGGAAATAAGGTACAAAATTTTCATTACCTCGTACTACTTGACGATAAATATCACAAGAGATATCTGATAACTCATCCATAATTTCACGCCAAGTTTGTTTTGGATTTGGTGGTGGCAGTAAATTTGCCTCTAGGACAGCACTAGCATAGAGATCTAAACTTTGTACGGCTACTTCAGGTAAGCCAAGTTTAAAGCGAATCATTTCGCCTTGTTCTGTCACGCGTAAACCATTCTTTAATGATTTTGGTGGCTGAGAGAGTAAGGCTGCGTGTGCTGGTGCACCACCACGACCAATCGTACCGCCTCGTCCGTGGAATAATGTCAATTCAATATGACGTTGTTCACAAAGTTTAACTAAGGCTTCTTGTGCACGATACTGAGCCCATGATGCTGCCAACATTCCCGCATCTTTAGCCGAATCTGAGTAACCAATCATAATCATTTGTTGATTATTGATAATGCCACGATACCAACCAATATCGAAAAGTTGTTGCATCACACTTTCAGAATTATCAAGGTCATCTAATGTTTCAAAGAGTGGTACAACAGGTAAAGCATATTTAATACCAGCTTCTTTTAATAAGAGATGAACTGCCAATACATCGGATGCTGTGCGTGCCATAGAGATGATATAACAAGAAATAATCCCTTTAGGTTGTTGTGCGATAACTTTACAGGTTTCAATCACCTCTTTCGTTTCTTCTGAAGGTTGCCAATCTTGAGGGACTAATGGACGACGAGAACTTAATTCACGAATTAAAAAGGCTTGTTTATCTTCCTCACTCCATTGTGCATAATCTCCAACGCCGATATAGCGTGTAATTTCTGCAATCGCTTGTTGGTGGCGAGTACTTTCTTGACGAATATCTAAACGTGATAAAGTGACTCCGAAACAACGAATACGGCGTAAACAATCGAGTAATAATCCATTGGCAATAATCCGCATTCCACACGCTGATAAGGATTGATAGCAATCAAAAAGCGGCTGCCATAATTGATCATCATGTGTAATGATATCGCTTTCTGCGATAATTGGTGTCCGATCAGCTAATTTGTCATCAAAATAATTTAATGTATTACTTAATTTGGTTCTAAGATCTTTGACAACAACACGATAAGGCTCGGCGTGATCACCATATTTTGCTTTAAATTCATCAGAACATTCAATCATTGAGAGTTCATCAGAAAGTTGTTGAATATCGGTTAAAAAGAGTTCTGCGGCTTTCCAACGAGCCAAATATAATACTTGTTGCGTAATTTTTGCAGTTACAAATGGATTTCCATCACGATCACCACCCATCCAAGATGAGAAACGTACAGGTGCTAAGTCAACAGGAAGTTGGAATTGGCAATGTTCCTCAAGATCATCATTTAATTGACGTAAAAATTGAGGTACGGCTGACCATAAACTATTTTCGATAACAGCAAACCCCCATTTTGCTTCTTCAAATGGAGTGGGGCGTTGGGTGCGAATTTCGTTGGTATGCCATGCCTGAGCAATTAATTGTAATAGACGGCGTTGAATTTGTTGGCGTTCTTTCGTTGTTAAATCTGCATTTTCTAATTTTTCTAAGCAGTTGTTGATCTCAACATATTTATGCACTAAAGAGCGGCGGGTTACTTCAGTTGGATGAGCAGTTAAGACTAATTCAATTAATAATTGTTGTACTGCATCAATAATTTGTTGTTTAGAAATAGTTGGATCCGCTTTTAAACGAGCTAATAAGGCAGCGATAGAACGTTCTGACATCACTTCATCAGTGTGGTGACGAGAGATAGTTTGATACTGTTCGGCAATATTCGTGAGATTTAAAAACTGACTAAATGCTCGAGCAACAGGAATAATATTTTCTGGTGAGATATTTTGTAAGGTATCTAATAATTGTTGACGAGCTTGATCATCGCCTGCACGAGAACTCTTAGATAAAACACGAATATTTTCAATAAGTTGTAAAATGTCATTTCCTTGTGCATCACTAATGGTTTCACCAAGAAGATGGCCAAGCATATTAATGTTATTGCGCATTGCAGAGTATTGTTCGATCATACTTTTTCCTTATAATCACTTCCAAGTGAATTAGATATAGCAAAAAACGTATATCTGCGTCAAATAACAAATAATTTATTTAATGAAAAAATTCATCTTTTAAATAAAAACTAAAAAAATTAACAAAAAATTAGAGAAAATTTTATTTTTTAAGCTGAAAACTGGTTAAATTTTTTACAAAGTTAAATTTTGCTTGTTATCAGATTAAAACTTAATAATAAGCACAAAATTTTAGAGGATATTCAATGGAAAATAGGGAATTTACTACACGGTTTTGGCAAGAAAAAAGTTTACAGGAGATGAATGACCAAGAGTGGGAAGCATTATGTGATGGTTGTGGAAAATGTTGTTATCGTAAATTTATTGAAGGAAGAGGAAAACGAGAACGTTTATATTTCACCCGTATTGCTTGTGACTTATTAGACTTGAAAACGGGACAATGTAGTAACTATCCACAACGGTTTAAATTAATGCCTGATTGTACCAAATTGACGAAGAAAAATTTACCTCAATTTTCCTGGCTACCAAAAACCTGTGCTTATCGCTTGCTATATGAAGGTAAACCGCTACCAGACTGGCACCCATTACTGGTTGGAGATCAAAGCGCAATGAAAAAAGGGAATATTTTTATTCGTGATGGGATTCATGAAGAAGAGGTGATTGATTGGTTTGAGTTTGTGATTGAAGAGTTTTAAGGCAATTTTAATAAAAGATAGGATGCTTCAATAAGATGAAGCATCCGATAGAAAATTAAAGAACTTTCACAATACTTTCGCAGAGATAATCAATATTTTGTTCAGTAATGCCCGCAACATTGATACGTCCTGAACGAACTGCATAAATAGCAAATTCTTCTTTTAAACGATCAACTTGTTCTGGACTTAAACCACTGAATGAGAACATCCCATTTTGTTGAATGATGAAATCAAAATCTTGTTTAGCACCATATTTTGCCAATAATTCAACAAATTTTTGACGCATTGTTTTAATTCTTGCACGCATTTCATCTAATTCTGCGACCCATTGTGCTTTTAGTTCAGGATCAGCTAATACTGTCGCAACAGCACTTGCACCATGTGATGCTGGGTTAGAATAAAGTGTACGAATAATCGTTTTTACTTGGCTAAAGGCACGAGTCGCAATTTCTTCATCAGCAGCGACTAAAGTGAATGCTCCAACACGTTCGTTATATAAGCCAAAGTTTTTAGAATATGAACTAGAAATTAGTAACTCTTGATGATTTGCCGCAAAAGTGCGTAAACCAACAGCATCTTCGTCTAAACCATTAGCAAAACCTTGATAAGCAAAGTCAAATAATGGTAGCCAACCTTTTTCTGCAGACATTTTTGCTAAAGTTGCCCATTGTTCTGGTGTTGGGTCAATTCCTGTTGGGTTATGACAACAGCCGTGGAATAACACAACATCGCCCGCTTGGGCATTGGATAAATCTGCTAACATACCTTCCCAATCTAAGGCATGGGTCGCTTTATCATAGTAACGATAGTCACAAATATTCATACCAACTGCTTTAAAAATCGCATTATGATTTGGCCAAGTTGGTGCACTGATCCACACATTTTTGGCAGAAGTTTGACGTTTGATGAACTCAGCGGCAATTCGTAATGCACCTGTTCCACCAAGGCTTTGTGCGGTTTTTGCACGTTTATTTTTGATGATATCGTGGTCTGCACCAAAAAGCAGGATTTGAGTTTGGCGATTAAATTCAGCTAAACCATCAATACCAAGATAATTTTTTGTATTTTCTTTATCAAGGAGACGTTTTTCAGCTTCTTTAACTGCTTTGACAATCGGGGTTTGACCATTTGCATCTTTATATACCCCGATTCCTAGATTGACTTTATTAGTACGGGTTTCAGCTTTAAATGCTTCACCTAATCCAAGAATTGGATCAGCGGGTGCGGCTTCAATATGTTTAAACATCGGATATTCCTCTAAATATGTTGTGTCTGACATAGGTTGTTATTTATATCGCCAAAGTAAAGGTTTTGACAAGTGATTTCTCAAGCGATCACGACTTTAATTGTGTGAAGGCATTATTTCATTAAGCACTGTTTTGCCCAAACTAAACCAGATTGATAATCTTCTGGTAATAACGGAGCCAGTTGATTCAATATTTCAATCAATACTTCAGGCTGTTGATGTGCAATATTGATATGCCCTAATTTTCTGCCTGGACGAACCTCTTTTCCATACCAATGTAGTTGAGAATAAGGTAATGCTAACCAGTCAGGATGATGTGCTGTACCAATAAGATTTACCATAACAGTAGGCATTCTTGCTTGTAATGGTGGTGTTGGTAAATTTAATAACGCACGTAAATGTAGTTCAAATTGACTGATATTAGCGCCATACTGCGTCCAATGCCCACTATTATGCACACGAGGTGCCAATTCGTTAATTAATAGATGACCATTAACCACAAAACACTCCATCGCCATTACGCCGACATAATCGAGATGCTGCATAATTTTGCCTAACATCTGTTCAGCTTCATCTTGTAGTGGATGGCGGTTAGTTTGTGCAATGACACTGTAACGTAAAATGCCTTGTTGTTGTAAATTTTGCGTAATTGGATAGAAATAAGTGCTTCCATCGGCAAATCTAGCACCGACTAAAGAAACTTCACTTTCAAATGGGATAAAGGCTTCGGCAATGGTTTCATCAAACAAATCATCGGTAATGATTTCAGTATTATGTTGATCCACAATCCATTGACCACGCCCATCGTATCCACCAGTACGGCGTTTTATGACCACTTTTTCCGCAACATTTTGCCAGACATGTTGCCACGTTGTATCTTTTGTGAGATGCACCCAAGGTGAAGTCGCTAAGTTAAGTTGATCTAACAGTTGTTTTTGCGTTAAACGGTCTGCTAAACGGGCAAAAATCTTACGATTAATAAAATTTGGATGTGAGGCGAGTAAATTGGTTAATTCAGTTGCTGGCCAACGTTCTATTTCAGCTGTCACCACTGCATTTTCTTCTAAGTCAAAAGGTATTTGTTCAAAACCAAGTGGGACTACGTGAATATCTAATGGTGCACCAGCATAACGTAACATACGACCAAGTTGGCCATTACCTAAAACATAAATTGTCGGATAAAGAGAACTGTTTTGCATAATGTTATTGATTAATAAGTCGTGGATCAGGATTATTTAGTACATCATCAGTTTGCTGTTGACGGAATTCACGCAAACGATTACTTAATTGAGCATCAAAAACAGCAAGAATCTGTGCTGCAAGTAAACCTGCATTAGCTGCACCAGCTGGGCCTATTGCAAGTGTTCCTACTGGAATTCCTTTTGGCATTTGGACAATTGAATACAAACTATCTACACCACTTAAGATCGAACTTTTTACAGGAACACCTAACACAGGCACTAATGTTTTGGCAGCTAGCATACCAGGGAGATGTGCTGCACCACCTGCACCAGCAATAATCACTTTATAACCATTTTGTTGTGCATTTTCCGCAAATTGGAAGAGTTTATCAGGAGTTCGGTGAGCAGAAACAATTTCAACATGATAGGGAACGTGTAGTTGATCAAGAATAGTCGCCGCTTCTTGCATGGTACTCCAGTCACTTTTTGAGCCCATAACAATGGCGATTTCAGGTTGTGCCATAATAATGTCCTTTTGATGAATTGGGGGCATAAGAATAGCATTTCTTCCTACTGAGTGAAATATGGCAATGAGATCTTATTTGTGATTTATGTTGAAAACATGATTTGCCCGTGATTTACGGCATTAAAGGCGGAAAGTTGATTGCAACTTATGTCAGAAAACTTTATCCTAGCACACGTTTTTTGTGTTTTATGAATGGACAAAATTTATGTTACCAAAAGCTAAATATAGAAAAGATTATAAGAAACCCGATTTTACAATTAGTGATATTTTCCTTGAATTCCGCCTCGATCCAGAACAAACAAAAGTTACAGCGAAGACGTTGGTACATAAACTTAACCCAGAAGCCACGCAGTTACGCCTTGATGGACATAGCTTCCAATTTGTTTCAATTAAACTCAATAATGCAGAATTTACCCAATATCAACAAGACAATGAAAGCCTAACATTAGATTTAACTGATCTTAATTTAGAAAAATTTGAACTCGAGATCGTTACCCTGTTATCACCAGCGCATAACACCTCTTTACAAGGCTTATATCAGTCAGGTGAAGCACTTTGTACCCAATGTGAAGCAGAGGGGTTCCGCCAAATTACTTATATGTTGGATCGCCCTGATGTATTAGCACGTTATACCACTCGCATTATTGCCGATAAAAGTAAATATCCATTCTTACTCTCTAATGGAAATCGTATTCGCCAAGGTGAATTGGATAATGGTTATCACTGGATTGAGTGGCAAGACCCATTTCCAAAACCGAGCTATCTTTTTGCCTTAGTTGCAGGCGATTTTGATTTGTTGCGTGACACATTTGTCACGAAAAGTGGACGTGAAGTCGCATTAGAGCTTTATGTTGATAAAGGCAACCTCAATCGTGCAGATTGGGCAATGGCGAGTTTAAAGAAGTCAATGAAATGGGATGAAGAACGCTTTGATCTTGAATATGACCTAGATATTTACATGATTGTGGCGGTTGATTTCTTCAATATGGGAGCAATGGAGAATAAAGGACTCAATATTTTCAACTCTAAATTTGTGCTAGCGAATCCACAAACGGCAACCGATACAGATTATCTTGATGTTGAACGTGTGATTGCCCACGAATATTTCCATAACTGGACAGGAAATCGTGTCACTTGTCGTGATTGGTTCCAGCTTAGCTTAAAAGAAGGTTTAACGGTTTTTCGTGATCAAGAGTTTTCTTCTGATACAGGTTCACGCACAGTAAATCGAATCAACAATGTTAAGTTCTTACGTGCAGTACAATTTGCCGAAGATGCTAGCCCGATGGCACATCCAATTCGTCCAGAAAAAGTGATCGAAATGAATAACTTCTATACCGTCACCGTGTATGAAAAAGGGGCAGAAGTGATTCGTATGATTCATACCTTATTGGGTGAGGAAAAATTCCAAGCAGGAATGAAACTGTATATTGCTGAAAATGATGGAACAGCAGCAACTTGTGAAGATTTTGTTTCTGCAATGGAACGAGCTTCAGGCATTGATTTAACCCAGTTCCGCCGTTGGTATAGCCAATCAGGTACGCCAGAATTAACCGTGACAGATGAGTATGATGCTAATACCTTAACTTATCGTTTAAATGTGGCACAAATGACACCATCAACGCCAGATCAAATGGATAAGGTGAATTTACATATTCCATTACGGGTAGCGTTGTATGATGCGGAAGGTGGAAAACAAGCATTACAAGTAAAAGGGGAAACTTTAGCGAGTGATGTACTCAATGTGACACAATATGAGCAGACTTTTGAGTTTTCACCAGTTTATAAACGTCCAGTACCAGCATTACTTTGTGAATTTTCTGCACCAGTTAAATTAGATTTTCCATATAGTAATGAACAATTAATTACTTTGATGAAATTTGCGGAAAATGGTTTTGTACGCTGGGATGCGGTACAAATGTTATTGGCTAATGAATTACGTCAGAATTTACAACGCCATCAACAGCATCAAGCATTACAATTATCACCTGAGTTTTTAGCCGCATTGCAATATCTATTAGAAAATTATCAACAAGATATTGAATTAACGACTTTAATTTTGACCTTACCAAAAGAAACTGAGTTTGCGGAGTTATTTAAAACGATTGATCCAGTAGGAATTCGTGCGGTACGTCACTTTATGCAAAGAAGTATTGCGAATCACTTAAAAGATCACTTCTTACGTTTATATAACTATACTCAGACAGATCATTATCAAATTGATCGTGAAAGTATTGCATTGCGTGGCTTTAATAATATGTGTTTAAGCTATTTAGCCTTTACTGATTTAGGCAATACGTTAGTGGCAAAACATTATATGCATGCCAACAATATGACCGATACCTTGGCAGCATTGAGTTTAGCCGCACAAGCTCAACTTGCTTGTCGTGATGAGTTATTGGCTGATTTTGAACAAAAATGGCAGCATGACGGTTTGGTGATGGATAAATGGTTTGCTATTCAAGCGACTCGTCCAGATGAGAATGTCTTAGAATTAGTTAATCAATTAATGGAACACCCAAGTTTTAATTTCAATAATCCAAACCGCCTGCGTGCATTAGTGGGAAGTTTCTGTAGTCAAAACTTGTCGGCATTCCATATGATTGATGGTTCAGGTTATCGTTTCTTAGTGGATATTTTGATTCGCTTAAATAGTTCTAATCCACAAATTGCCGCCCGATTAGTGGAACCGTTAATCCGTTTTGCACGTTATGATAATCAACGTCAAACCTTAATGAAGCGAGGCTTGGAACGATTAAGAGATGTGGAAAATCTTTCTCGAGATTTGTTTGAGAAGATTGAAAAGGCATTACAGTAATGAGGAAAAGAAGAGATACCAATTTGGTATCTCTTTGTTTTGTTGGCACTAATAAAATTACAGTTAACTATCCAGAGAGGTAAAACGAGTATGTATGCTTTAATTCGTAAAGCACTATTTTCACTAGATGCCGAAACGGCACACGAATTAACTATTAATCTATTAGGCAAAATAGGAAGAAGTCCTGCGAAATGCCTGCTGGAAAAATATTTACAAACAACAGGCACACCGAAAAAATGTATGGGGATTACGTTTAAAAATCCGATTGGATTAGCGGCAGGTGCAGACAAAAATGCCGAAGCAATAGATGGCTTCGGTGCATTAGGTTTTGGTTTTATTGAAGTTGGTACAGTAACACCTCTTCCACAACCAGGTAATCCTAAACCTCGTCAATTTCGCTTAATTTCTGCGGAAGGTATTATTAATCGCAATGGTTTTAATAATGAAGGTGTGGATAAAGTTATTGAAAATATTAAGAAAGCTCGCTATGACGGAACATTAGGGATCAATATTGGCAAAAATACCTTTACTCCAGTGGAAAAAGGTAAAGAGGATTATTTACTCTGTTTGGAAAAAGTCTATCCTTATGCCGACTATATTACCGTAAATATTTCCTCTCCGAACTCTCCAGGATTACGCCAGTTGCAGTATGGAGAGCTATTGGAAGATCTGTTGTCAGGCATTAAAGCAAAACAACAACAACTCTCCACCCAACAGCAAAAGTATGTACCGATTGCATTGAAAATAGCACCTGATCTCAGCGAAGCAGAGCTCGTAGCGATAGCAGATAGTTTAAAGCGTCATCACTTTGATGGCGTAATTGCAACCAATACCACATTATCTCGTGATAATGTCAGTGGCTTACCGAATGCCGAACAACAAGGTGGTTTAAGTGGTAAGCCATTGCAACAACGCAGCACACAAATTATTGCACGCTTATATCAAGAGCTAAAAGGTGATATTCCAATTATTGGTAGTGGTGGAATTGATAGTGTGGCGGATGCACAACAAAAAATAGCGGCTGGTGCAGAGTTATTACAACTCTATTCTGGTTTGATCTATCACGGGCCCAAATTGGTGCAAGAATTAGTACGCTGTATTAAATAAGTCTAAATTTTTAAATCTCTCTAACTCTCACTCTCTTTAATGCAATAAAGAAAGAGGCAGAGAGATTTAAAACTAAATAATCTCAATCCATACCAAAAGGGAAGAGATCTGTTTTTAAATTAAATAGCATCGTTCTCAGAAACATATCCTTGTACATTTCTGTATAAAACTTGTACTTTTCTTTGTCAATGTTGTATTTGTTATTTAAATAAACTAATGTATATATTTTAGAAATGTGATCTTAAGCATGAATTTTTATTTACATAATACGTACAATAACCTAAATGATTTACGAAGTGTTTTTTGGTTAAAGTAATGTAGCAATAAATGGCTGTTATAGAAAATTGACCTTTTATGAAGAGAGGTATCTTATGGCAATAAAACTTCAATATATTGATAAAGGCTTGACGGAGTGGAGGATGGGCTTAGATAATTTTGTCAGTCAGTCAGTCAGTCAGTCAGTCAGTCAGTCAGTCAGTCAGTCAGTCAGTCAGTCAATTCTTTTAGTTGCAACCAACATTTCGCAGCAACTTTTTTCTATTTTTCAAATTTATTTATTAACAAAACGCACAAACGATTGCGATAGCGGGTCGTTTGTGCGTTTTGTTTTTTTGCCAAGTAAAACGGCAAGCGAAATTTTATTCACCAATCGTTATTCAATACTTTTATCCTAGGTGGAAACTATGAAAAGAGCTCGCTATACAACCCATTCAATTGTAAAGAATGGTTTTAAAGTTTCGGTTGTTGCTGCATTGGTACAAACGATGCTAATGCTACCGAATATTGCAGTAGCAAAGGATTATAATCAAATTACATATAAAGATGGTAATATTTCTGAGGAGAATATTAATATTGATAGTACTCAAGGAGAGCTAGCAGCAGATAGTTTTTATTCTGGAATTTATATTCAATGGAGTAATTCTAATAATCAAGATATTGAAATTCGTAGTACTGGAACAGGAGATCAAGGAGATATTACGACAATTGGAAATATTGGGATTTATTCGCTGATAAAAAATGGAGATGTATTAGGCCGATTACCAACGTTAACGGTTATAAGTAATCATGATATGACATTCAACAATCAAGTTTCTAATATGTGGAACACTAACCCTAGTACAATTACATTGCAAGCGTTAAACGGTACAATTCAATTAAATAGTTCAAGTCAATATAGTATTGATAATATTTATAGTATTTATAGTAGCGAAGCGACGATTAAGACAGAAGCACAAAGCAACCAACTATCAATTAATGCACCTAATGCAACAAATAAATATTTTATTCAGACTAAAGGATATAAATATAATAGTCAGTGGAAATTAGAAAAAGGAAATAAGGCTAGTATTGTAGTACAGGCAACAACAGATGATAACCTGTTTAATATGGATACCAATGTTGGAACAGATGGTGGTGAGATTATTGGAATAAAAGCGGAATCAAATAGTCAAATTGATTTATTAGCCTCGGAAGGTGGTAATATTTTACAAATTGGTAAAGTAGATAAAGATATAAACGGGAAAGTAGGTATTGTACAAGGATTATATAGTAATCAAGCGGTGATAAATACCAATGCACAAAGTAACCAACTTTCCATTAATGCACCTAATGCAACAAATAAATATCTTGTTTATGCAACAGGACAATGGTATGGGTATGAATGGAATCCAGAAAAATTGAATCCAGATACAAGAAAATATGGAATTTGGGAATTAAATTTTATTAGTGAAGATAAATCAAGCATTGCAATAAAAGCAACAGCAGGCGATAACCTATTTAATGTGGATACCAATGTTGGAACAGATGGCGGATATATTATAGGGGCATGGGCAGATCCAAACAGTCAAATCGATTTATTAGCCTCATCAGGTGGTAATATTTTACAAATTGGAAAAGTGGGTGGAACGGTAAACGGGAAAGTTAGTTATGTATGGGGATTATATAATACTCAAGGAGTGATTAATGCCGAAGCACAGCATAATCAATTGTCAATTAACGCACCTAATGCAAAAAATAAATATCTTATTCAAGCAGCAGGAAAAGCACCGAATGATAAACCTAATGTAACTGTTAACGCGACAACAGGCGATAACCTATTTACTGTAGATAACAGTGTTGGAGCAAATGGTGGTGAGATTATTGGAGTAAGAGCGGATCCAAATAGTCAAATTGATTTATTAGTTTCGTCAGGTGGTAATATTTTCCAAATCGGTAAAGTAGATGAAAAGGTAAGCGGAAAAGTCAGTAATGTGAAGGGATTATATAGTAATCAAGCAGTGATTAAAGCTGGAGCAAAGAGTAACCAATTTTCTATTTATGCACCTAATGCAAAAAATAAATATCTTATTCAAGCAGCAGGAAAAGCACCGAATGATAAACCTAATGTAACTGTTAATGCGACAACAGGCGATAATCTATTTGATATGGATACCAATGTTGGAACGGATGGCGGATATATTATAGGGGCATCGGCAGACCCAAACAGCCAAATCGATTTATTAGCCCCATCAGGTCGTAATATTTGGCAAATAGGTGAAGCTGGTAAAGTATCAACAGGGAAAGTTAAGAGTGTAAAAGGATTATCTAGTAATCAAGCAGTGATTAATGCAGATGCGCAAGAAAATATTATTAGCTTGAATTCTCGTTTAACTCAAGACTTTGAGTATTATGGTGTATATAGTAATACAAATGCGAAAATATCATTGAGTGCGGCAAATGGCGATAACCAAATAACATTGCAAGCCCAATTAACCGAACCTGTGCCAGTAACTCTTGATAAGTTAAATGAAACGCAAAGCTATATTCGAGGACTTCAGTCATGGATGAATAGTGAGGTTAACTTAGTTGGTAAAAATAACCGTATTCATCTACAAAGTGAAGGTGATGGGGTAGGGGTTGGTTATATACAACGGGTTCAAGATAATGTTTATACCATTCAAAGTAACGGTATTTTAGCTACTAATAAACCAAGTGAAACCACTGCAACGATTGAGGGTAAAACTTCTGTTGTCTTGCAAGCGACTGAGGGCAGTAACCAAGTTGATATCGATTTAAAAGCACATGGTGAGGTATATGGTGTTACTGCACAACACTTTGGTGACGTGTCCTTAACTGCACCAGAGCAAAATATTGTTAAAGTTTGGAATCCAGATGTACAAAGTCCACTGATGAATTTAGCTAAACAAGATCTTATTTATCGTATTGGTGTATATTCCAGTGTTAATAGTCAGATTGGTTTAACGGCAGCGAATAATAGTGTCACCATAGGTGGTAATCCAGTCATCCAAGTTGGTGTACAAGTGGTGGATAATGCCAGCGCTACTTTAGAGGCAACCACAGGAAATAATACGATAGATGTTCGGAATGCGGCGATAGGTAGCCGAGGTGTGTCCGCGATTAATTCTCTTGATGGAGCCGAGGCAAGTCGAGCAGCAGAAAAAAATAATCAGGTGAGTTTATTGGCAACAAACGGAAATAATATTATTACCATAGCAGGTAGTACGAAAGATCGTGATTTTGTTGAGCAATCTGCTGTATTAAAACAGACTAGCTATTATGCGAGAGGATTTGGTTCTGCTGTTGTTTATACTAGCGGGGGTAATTCATTAGTAAGTATGCAGGCGAAAAATAATTTGCTTTTGCATAGTATCCCAACAGATACAAAAGATTTAGTTCATTACAGTATTTATACCACTAATCAAGGTCGTGCGGAGTTAACTGCACAAACGATGAATTTATTAGATGGTGCACAAATGGGTATTTATTCTGATACGGGTTCAAGTGTAATGCTACATGCGCAGAATAATATGATTAATGCAGCACAACATGGAATTTCTTCTAATACCAATTCAATAGTGAAATTAGAGGGTAGAGATAACTATATTTCAGCAAAAGAAAATGGTTTATTGGCGCAAAGTAATAGTGAACAACATCTTATTGCACAAAATACAAATGAAATTACCGGAGGCAAAATAGGTACTTTTGCAGTTAATGGTGCGACTATTAAAGTTAATGGTAAAGACAATCTTATTTCAGCTAGTGAATATGGAGCTATTTCACAACAAAATAGTCAAGTGACATTGGAGGCAGAACTTAATAAGGTAAGTGATGCAAAAGTTGGATTATATGCAAATGGTGGGGCTCGTCTAGAAGTTACGGGTGATAGTAATTTGATTAAGGCCTCACAAATGGCAACCCATAGTTATACACAAGGCGAAGTAAGTGTAACAGGTGAAATGACCATAGAAGCACCAATGGCAGCGATGTCGTTGAGCGAAGGTAAAATTGGTTTAAATTATTCAAAGGCAAGTTGGATTAAAGGGGAATTATTTGCCGCCGACCGAGGTGAAGTTGCAGTGAAGTCCAAGGGTAGTACGTTATGGTTAGAGGGGGATGGTGAAGCAGTAAATGGCGGTAAGATAGAGCTACAACTTACCCCAAGAAGTACAGTGATTGGTCGGTTAGATAATTTTGATGCTTATCAACGCACTGAACATTCAACATTATTTCCATTTAGTCGCTATGTTCCAGCAGGTATGCAAGCTACTTCATCAGGTCAAATTAATCTCGCTTTAATGGGGGATTCGTTATGGAAAATGACAGGTCAAAGCTGGATTAACCGATTAAGTGGAGAGGGTACAGTGGATTTCAACAATCCAAATGGAGGACGAGCTTTACATATTGAACAGCTTGCTGGAGCAAACCGTTTCCTTATGCGCTTAAATAAGGATGGTGCCCATAGTGATATGTTATATGTCAAGGAAGGGACAGCAACACCACAAGATGTGGTGATTAAGAACCTTCCAGAGGTGGTCAATAGCATGGATTATGGCGATAGGCTACGCTTTGCAACGGTACAACGTTCACAGAATGAATTTGTTAATGGTAAGGTATATGCCACCATAGAAGACAATCTGTTTAAACAAGTTGTACGAGTAGAATACTCTAAACAGCCAACAGACCCAGATAACACCGAGGCTTATAACCAAGCGTTTAACGGTCAAGCAATGACGAAAGAGAAACCGAGTGATAGCTATGTTGACAGTACCTATGATGGAGAGGATAGCTATAACGTTTATTTAGTACGAGATAAATTAAATGTGCCAACAGAAAACAGTAAAGATATGTTGAAGATGTTGGATGCGACTGCTCGTTATGGTTTTTATTTGGATACCTATACCAAACGTGAAGGACAACGTGCCTATTCATTAGGAGAAATAAAAGAGGGAGCATGGGCAAGGGCAACGCATACGCGTTTAAAACAATATAGTGATTTCCGCCTAAATAGTAACGAATATGAAATTGGTTACGATAAATTTAGATATAACGAAGCTGAGAAAAAACAAAAATGGGGCTTAAGTTTTACCTATGGTCATGCGAAGAACGAGATTGACCAAGTATTACAAAAAGGCTTAGTGAAGAAATATATGCTCAGTTTATATAACACCAATCAACGTAATAATGATGAAGGCGATAACAGTTATTACAACGATAATGTGTTAAGGGTTGGAGCATTACACAGTCGTTATCGTTCGGTGATGGATAATGGCGTTCTTTGGGGAAGTGGTTCTTATAAGAATTACCTCTTTAGTGCAAGTACGGAACACGGTTATCGTAAATTTATCGATGATGACAAACGTTGGTATCTTGTACCACAAGCACAATTACAATTTGCATATTTAACGCATGCTAATTATCGAACCAGTAATGGTATTGATGTGAAGTTAGGTAGTGCGAAGAGTTTAATTGGTCGTGTTGGTATGGATGTTGTCAGATGGTTAGATGAAAGTGGTGATAATCGTCTTTACTTAAAAGGCAACATTATGCACGAGTTTTTAGGTAAACGAGCTATTCAAGCAAGTGACTTCACAGGAAACTATAACAAGACATGGAACACTAGAGGAACATGGTATGCAGTTGGCGTTGGTTATAATGCTCATGTAAGTGAAAAAACCAATGTATTCATTGATGCCGAAAAAGAGTTTGGTCAAGGAAGAGCAGGTTCTTATAATCTTCGTTTAGCGATTTCATGGCAGTTTAAATAAAGGTTGCTCTCTATAAAGCCAAATCGCCTGATGTGTTATGCTTCAGGCGATTTTTTTAATTTATTGTGACTAATGAGCGATAGGCTTGGGTCACAATTTGCCAACCACTTTTGAAAATAAATAAGCTTAATAAAGCACTAGCAAGAATATCCACCCAACTAATTGACCATAGCCAAGCACTAATCCCAGCAATAATCGCAATCACAGATCCTAAAGCATCCGCTAAGACATGCAAATAGGCTGCTTTTAAATTAAGATTCTCAAGATCGCCTTTTAGCATTAAAAAAGCCACGATTACATTGATCATTAATCCAATAATAGCAACGGATAACATTGGGATGGCATCTAGCATTAATGGATGTTGCCAACGATGGAACGCCTCGATCAAAATAGTTACTGCCACAACTAATAAAGAGCAACCATTAAGCAAGGCAAACCATTTTTGTGCAGATAAGGATAAAAAGAGTGAAATTAAGGCGAGTAAGAGTGCAAGGCTATCATTCGCCATATGACCTGCATCTGCAAGTAAAGCAAGGCTATTAAACGTATAACCAGCCCAAAACTCAACAAGCATAAATCCACAAATGAGTAGAAAGCTGATCAATAGAATAGTTTTATTATTGGTATGTAGATGATCATGATGATGTGAATGTGAATGTGAATGTGAATGTGAATGTTGTTCTTGTTTTGATGATTGATTCGATTCAGCACACATAATTTTTCCTTATATGAAATGTTCTATTTTGTGGTTATGTATGATGAACCTTGTAGTTACTACAAAGTCAAGAAGTATAATAATCAAAGTATAAAAATGAATTAATTTTAAGAAGAAAGAAATTTAAAGGAAAAAATTTAGAAAATTAAGAGAGAGGAGAATTGGTTGCGGGGGCTGGATTTGAACCAACGACCTTCGGGTTATGAGCCCGACGAGCTACCAAGCTGCTCCACCCCGCGTCAGATGTGCGCTACTATACCCTCTTTTTTCGTTTTTGCAAGTTTTTTTTAAAAAATAAATTTTATTTGATAAAAATTTAATCATAAACGAAATTAAAACGAACATTACAGAGAAATTTCAGCAAGAGCAGAATAAAATTGCTATCATTACTGCCGTTTTTTTCAATATAAATTTTAGTAAAAGAAAGGGCTATATTATTATCCTATGGGAAAAATTAAAAAATTTGCAGCAGTTGCAGCCGCTATTTTAGTACTTGCTGGCTGTTCTTCATCAAACTATTCAGGATCGACCACTTCACAACGTTCATTACACGAACAATTAGGCGCAGTCTATCAAGGGCGTAGTTACATGAGAATGCCATTAACGCCAGTGGGTATGGTAGAAAATCATAGTGCAGTGGTGAATCAAGGCGATTTCCTCACACAATTAAGTATCATCAGTAGTGTTTCACCTCGTTTAAGTGCAACGTATCGTAATACTTATGACAAAATTACCAACTGGGTCTTAGCTGGTGCGGATGTTACCCAATTAAATAATTTTGGTATTGGGATTCAAAAAATGGCAGGTGAAGATGGTTTCCAAAATGTATTAATGACAGGTTACTATTCACCAGTAATTCATGCTCGCCATAGTCCACAAGGACAATATCAGCATCCTATTTATGCGATGCCACGTGCGAAACGTTTTTCTCGTGCACAAATTTATGCAGGTGCATTAAAAGGAAAAGGACTGGAATTGGCTTATAGTGATTCCATGTTAGATAACTTTTTGTTAGGCGTACAAGGAAGTGGTTATATTGATTTTGGGAACAACGATTTAACTTATTTTGCCTATGCAGGACAGAATGGTTTCCCTTATACCAGTGTGGGACGTTTATTAGTTGAAGATGGCGAAATCCCAAAAGAGAAAATGTCGGTACAAGCAATTAAAGAATGGGCACAGCGTAATCCAAGTCGTTTACAAGGATTATTAGAACGCAATGAATCTTATGTCTTTTTCAAGAATGTGCCAAATGGCAAAGTGAAAGGTTCAGCTGGAGTACCGTTAGTCCCATTAGCTTCAGTTGCATCTGATCGTAGTTTAATTCCATCAGGAACCGTATTATTGGTGGAAATGCCAGAAATTGATGACGAGGGAAATTGGAAAGGTACGCATCAGTTGCGATTAATGGTGGCATTAGATGTTGGTGGTGCTGTCAAAGGGCAACATTTCGATTTATATCAAGGGATTGGCGAACGTGCAGGGCACGTTGCTGGCTTGTTAAAACATTACGGACGTGTTTGGGTATTAAATTAAACATATGGCTCGAGTAGATAATTTTGCACAACGTTTTGGTGGAATTGGACGTTTGTATGGTGAAGAGGCCTTACAACGTTTACGGCAAGCACATGTTTGTGTCATTGGCATTGGTGGCGTAGGTTCTTGGGTAGTTGAAGCCTTAGCTCGTTCAGGTATCGGAAAATTAACCTTAATTGATATGGATGATATTTGTGTTACCAATGTTAATCGTCAAATTCATGCGGTTACGGAAAATATTGGGGCATTAAAAACAGAAGTGATGCAACAACGTGTTTTGAGTATTAATCCAGAAGCACAGGTTGAAATCATTGATGATTTTTTGACAACAGAAAATCTCGCCGATTATTTGTTACGCGGTTACGATTATGTGGTTGATGCGATTGATAGTGTGAAAGTGAAAGCGGCACTATTAGCATTTTGTAAGCGTAATAAAATTAAAGTGATTACCACGGGTGGTGCGGGTGGACAAACTGATCCAAGCCAAATTCAAATTAAAGATCTCAGTAAAACCATTCAAGATCCATTAGCGGCAAAAGTGCGCTATTTGTTACGCAAACAATACGGTTTTACAGATAATCCACAACGTAAATTTGGTATTGATTGTGTCTTTTCGACCCAGCCACTTATTTTCCCAAAAATGTCAGGGGAGTGTTCAACATCGGCAACGATGAATTGTAGTAATGGTTTTGGTGCCGCAACAATGGTAACAGCGACCTTTGGTTTTTTTGCTGTGGCGAGAGTGGTGGAAAAATTACTGCAAAAATCGGCAAGCTAATTTGCTATAATTGGCGACAATTTTGACTCAAGAAGAAAACTAAGATGAATCAACTATTTGCCACCACAGCACGTGGTTTTGAAGAATTATTAAAAACAGAATTAGAAAAATTAGGGGCGAGTCAATGTAAAGTGGTGCAAGGAGGTGTGCATTATGCTGCCGATGATGAAACCCTCTATCGTATCCTATTATGGAGCCGTTTAAGTTCTCGTATTTTATATCCACTTTTTACCAGTAAAGTTTATGATGATGCCGATTTATATTCAGCAGTCGTAAGTTTTGCGTGGCAACAACATTTCTCCGCAGAAGATAGCTTTGTTGTGGATTTTAGCGGTACAAACGATGCTATTCGTCATACGCAATATGGTGCAATGCGAGTGAAAGATGGGATTGTGGATTACTTTACTCGTCAAGGTAATCCTCGTCCGCAAGTGGATAAAGACTATCCTGATATTCGGATAAATGTCTATCTTAATCGTGATACGTTAAATGTTTCGCTCGATTTAAGTGGTGAAGCACTACATATGCGAGGTTATCGTAGTGATACTGGGGCAGCACCATTGCGAGAAACATTAGCTGCGGCAATTATTATTCGTTCTGGCTGGAAACAGGGAACGCCATTGGTCGATCCAATGTGTGGTTCGGGTACATTATTAATTGAAGCCGCACAAATGGAAGCACAAGTTGCGCCACAATTACAGCGTTTACATTGGGGATTTAATCGTTGGAAAAAGCATCAACAACAGGTTTGGTTAAAGATTAAAGAACAAGCCTTAGCACAAGCAGAACAAGGTAAAAAAGCGTGTACAGCACATTTTTTTGGCTTGGATCGTGATCATCGAGTGTTAGAAAAAGCGAGACAAAATGCTGAAAATGCAGGTGTTGGGCATTTAATCCAGTTTACCGCAGCAGATATTGCGACATTAACACTGCCTACTGATGAAGTGGGAACAGTGGTTTGTAACCCACCTTATGGTGAACGGTTAGGTGCAACGCCAACCCTGATTGCGTTATATTCCGTATTTGGCAGACGCTTAAAACAATATTTTCCTCATTGGCAAGCCTCTATTTTTAGTAGTGAAATCAGTCTATTGGATTGTTTGCGTTTACGTTCTGCTCGCCAATTTAAAGCTAAAAATGGGCCTTTAGATTGTATTCAGAAAAATTATCTGATCAGTGCGGTACAAACAGATAATTTAGACTCAAACGAAAATAAAGCAGCGTTACAATTTAAAACACAAGGCGTTGTCGCACCAGATTTTGCGAATCGCTTAAGCAAAAATATTAAGAAAATTGAAAAATGGGCGACTCAACAAGAGTTAGATGCGTATCGTCTATATGATGCTGATTTGCCTGAATATAATCTTGCTGTCGATCGTTATGCTGATCATATTGTGGTACAAGAATATGCTGCACCAAAAAATATTGATCCACAAAAGGCACGCCAACGCTTACTTGATGCAGTAACTGCAACATTAAATGTTACTGGTGTAGCAACCGATAAGTTAGTGCTGAAAGTACGCCAAAAACAAAAAGGTACAAACCAATATGAAAAACTAGCTAATAAAGGCGATTACTTTTTTGTGCAAGAATATGGTGCAAAATTGTGGGTTAATTTGACCGATTACTTAGATACTGGGCTATTTTTAGATCACCGCTTAACTCGCAAAATGGTAGGGGAATTAGCAAAAGGTAAAGATTTCCTCAATCTGTTTGCTTACACAGGTTCTTGTACGGTACATGCGATTTTAGGTGGCGCAAAATCAACAACAACTGTCGATATGTCGAATACTTATCTAAATTGGGCAGAGCAAAATTTTATCTTGAATGAGATAAAAGGTAAGCAACATAAATTGATTCAAGCTGATTGTTTGCAGTGGTTGGATAATGCGAAAGGGCAATATGATTTAATTTTTGTTGACCCACCGACATTCTCCAACTCGAAACGAATGGAAAATAGTTGGGACGTACAGCGAGATCACCTCATTTTATTACAGAAATTAAGCAAATTATTACGCCGAAATGGTGTGGTGATTTTCTCGAATAATAAACGTGGTTTTAAGATGGATTTAGCAGGATTAGAGCAGATCGGATTACAAGCAGAAAATATTTCTGTACAAACGTTGCCACTTGATTTCCAACGTAACCCACACATTCATAATTGTTGGCGAATTACCTTTAAATAAGTTTAATCTTAAACAACAACATAAAAACTATGCACTTTTTCAATCTAAATTTGGCAAAAAAAGCGAACGATCATAAATATTTAGGCAATGCTATTGCAGATAGTCGTGTTCTAGCAATCGCAGAGTTAGCACAACAACATCAAGGGGTAACAGTTGTCGTTACCTCAGATATGCGGCAAGCCAATCATTTAGCCGAAAGTCTTGCGCAATTTTCCCTTTCCGCAGCAATTTTTTCTGACTGGGAAACGCTGCCTTATGATACGTTTTCGCCACATCAAGAGATTATTTCTACTCGTTTAAGCACCTTATTCCATTTACAACAAGTGAAACAAGGTATCTTTATTTTGCCGATTAGTACCTTAATGCAACGAGTTTGCCCACCTGATTATTTAGCTCAGAATGTATTTTTAATTAAGCAAGGGCAGCAATGTGATTTAGAACAGTTGCGTTTACAGCTCAATAAAGCAGGGTATCGTGCAGTTGATCAAGTGTATGAACATGGTGAGTATTCGGTGCGTGGTGCGTTGCTAGATCTCTATCCAATGGGGAGCAGTTTACCTTATCGTTTAGATTTTTTTGATGATGAAATTGATTCTATCCGTACTTTTGATGTCGATACTCAACGGACAATCGAACAGATTCAGAAGATCAACTTATTGCCAGCACACGAATTTCCAATAGAGGAAAAGGGAATTGAGTTTTTTCGGAGTAATTTCCGTGAAACCTTTGGCGAGATTCGCCGTGATCCTGAACATATTTACCAACAGATCAGTAAAGGGACTTTATTTGCGGGGATTGAATATTGGCAGCCACTCTTTTTTAGCCAAATGGCAACGTTCTTTGATTATGTGCCAATTAATACCTTATTTATTACTGATGAAAATATTCAGCAAAGTGGTGAAAATTTTTTCCGTGATGCGACATTACGCTATGAAAATCAAAAAGTTGATCCAATGCGCCCATTATTACCGCCAAGTGCATTATGGTTGCGTATCGAAAGTTTAAATCAATATTTAAAAGATTATCCTCGTATTACGCTGTGCGAAAAATCATTAGCAGAGCAAGCTCGCAATCAAAATTTAGCGGTGCGTGCCTTACCAGAATTAACCATTAATGCCCAACAAAAAGAGCCATTAAAACTATTACGTCAATTTATTGACAGCGTAAACGAGCCAATCGTGTTTTCTGTTGAAAGTGAGGGAAGACGAGAAACCTTACTTTCTCTCTTAAAACCATTAAAAATTAAGCCAACAGCAATTCTTGATCTCGCAGAGGCGAAGCAACAACGCTTTAGTTTAATGATTGGATCAATGGAAAAAGGGTTTATTGTCGAGGAGCAATTTGCTTTTATTTGTGAAACAGATTTGCTTGGCGAGAAAGTGCAAACACGTCAACGCCACCAACAGAAAAATGTAAATCCAGATGCGTTAATTCGTAATTTAGCCGAGTTAAAAATCGGACAGCCTGTGGTGCATTTAGAACATGGTGTGGGACGTTATGATGGGTTAACCACGTTAGAAACAGGCGGAATGATCGCCGAATATTTGGTGTTACGTTATGCCGATGAGGCCAAATTATATGTACCTGTTTCCTCATTACATTTAATTAGCCGCTATGTGGGTGGTGGGGAAGATAATGCCCCATTACATAAATTAGGCAGTGAAGCGTGGGTTAAATCACGGCAAAAAGCAGCCGAAAAAATTCGTGATGTAGCAGCAGAATTATTAGATGTCTATGCGAAACGCGAATCTCGCCCTGGTTTTGCCTTTAAATATGATCGAGAAGAGTTTCAACAATTTGTTGCCACGTTCCCATTTGAGGAAACCTATGATCAGCAAATGGCGATTAATGCAGTGATTAGTGATATGTGCCAAGCTAAACCAATGGATCGTTTAGTTTGTGGTGATGTCGGATTTGGGAAAACCGAGGTCGCTATGCGTGCAGCATTTTTAGCGGTAATGAACCAAAAACAGGTGGCGGTATTAGTTCCTACCACCCTTTTAGCTCAGCAACATTATGATAATTTCCGTGATCGGTTTGCTAATTTACCCGTTAATGTGGAAATGTTATCCCGTTTTAAAACCACGAAAGAACAGAAAAATATTTTGACCTTAGTACAAGAGGGAAAAGTCGATATTTTAATTGGCACACATAAATTGTTACAGGGTGAAGTAGATTTTCATGATCTTGGTTTATTGATTATTGATGAAGAGCATCGCTTTGGCGTACGTCAAAAAGAGAAAATTAAACAACTGCGCAGCAATATTGATATTTTAACGTTAACCGCCACGCCGATCCCTCGTACCTTAAATATGGCGATGAATGGTATTCGTGATCTCTCCATTATTTCAACACCACCCGCTCGCCGCTTAGTGATTAAGACTTTTGTACGCCAACATGATGAACGCATTATTCGTGAAGCCATTTTGCGAGAAATTTTGCGTGGTGGGCAAGTCTATTATTTACACAACGATGTAGAGACCATTCAAAATTGTGCTGAGAAATTAGCAGAATTAGTGCCAGAAGCTCGCATTGGGATTGGGCATGGGCAAATGCGAGAGCGGGAACTTGAGCGGGTGATGAGTGATTTTTATCATCAGCGTTTTAATGTATTGGTTTGTACTACGATTATTGAAACAGGTATCGATATTCCGAGTGCGAATACCATTATTATTGAGCGTGCTGATCACTTCGGCTTAGCGCAATTACACCAACTGCGTGGACGAGTTG
Source organism: Gallibacterium melopsittaci (assembly GCF_042433085.1). Classification (NCBI taxonomy): domain Bacteria; kingdom Pseudomonadati; phylum Pseudomonadota; class Gammaproteobacteria; order Pasteurellales; family Pasteurellaceae; genus Gallibacterium; species Gallibacterium melopsittaci. The sequence goes on along the minus strand of NZ_JBHLWA010000049.1, from coordinate 126,917 downwards.
GGCGTTCGCATCATCAAGCCTATGCGTATCTTTTAGCACCACCAGAAAAATTAATGACCAAAGATGCACGTAAACGGTTAGAAGCCTTAAGCAGTTTGGATAACTTAGGAGCTGGATTTGTGTTAGCAACGCATGATTTGGAAATTCGTGGGGCAGGTGAGTTGCTAGGTGATGAGCAAAGCGGACAAATTGAAAGCATTGGTTTCTCGTTATATATGGAGCTATTAGAGAATGCAATGCAAGCCTTAAAAGAGGGTAAAGAGCCAACGTTAGATGAGTTGACACAGGCACAAGTGGAAATTGATTTACGTATTCCAGCCTTGTTACCAGAAGATTATTTAGGCGATGTCAATTTACGTTTGTCTTTCTATAAACGGATTGCCGGGGCAAAAAATGAAGAAGAGTTATCGGAATTAAAAGTAGAGTTAATCGATCGCTTCGGTTTATTGCCACAAGCAACAAAAAATCTGTTTGAGATTGCTTTGTTACGTTTACAAGCGAAACCATTAGGTATTCAAAAAATTGAAGCCATGGCAATGGGGGGATTTATTGAATTTTCACCACAGACAGAATTAGATCCAATGCTATTTTTAAAACTGATTCAACAACAACCGAAGGTTTATCGTTTTGATGGCCCATTAAAATTTAGATTTACCCAAGATTTTAGCGATACCCAACAGCGATTAGGCTTTGTGATGGAGCTGATTGCCAAAATTGCGGGGAGTTGAAAAGGGGTATTTGACACATTTTATACAAATTATTAAAATGTGTGCCAATAAGGCATACTTTTTTGAGGAAGGTATTATGCAATCAACAGAACGTATTAGTATCCGTACTACTCCGCACGCAAAAGCAGTGATCGAACAAGCAAGCAGTTTGTTAGGGTTGAGTGTGAGCCAATTTATTTTGTCCATTGTTTACGATAGATCTGTGCGAATGTTAAAAGATAAACAGATTTGGTCTGCTTCAGAAGAGGACTTAAAATTATTGGATAATTTATTACAAGAACCTGGTTCAATTAATCCTGAATTGCAAGAATTATTAAAATTAGGAGAGGCAGTTGATTAAATGTGAGCCTCTATCTGCAATTCATAATCGAAAAGATTTTAATTGTGGAAATAAAGAATGGAACATTTTTTTGCAACAATTTGCCATGCAGCATAGTAAGCGTGGCATAGCGAAAACACATATATTGATTGATACAGACGCTCCAGAAACTATTTTAGGTTTTTATACTTTATCAGCATTATATATTGATCATAGTGCTTTCCCATTAAAAAATTATCCAAAACATTTATTTATTCCAGCAATGTTGATAGGGCGATTGGCAGTAGATTGTCGCTACCAAAAGCAAGGATATTCAAAATATTTACTTGCATCTGCTTTAAAAACAGTGGCTAAATTATCTTTAGATGCGGGAATTGCTTGTGTCGTAATAGACGCAAAAACAGACAAATTAGCCGATTATTATGCAAGATTAGGTTTTACAAAAATGACGGTAAAAAATCGTCTTGCCCTTTCAATCGCAACATTGCAAAAGAATCAATAAAATCTCAAATCTTTCTATAAATTTTCCACGAGTAGCGTGCTTTTCCGTGTTAGAATAACGCCGTTTTTTATTTCAATAAATCACAGAATCAAAAAAGGAAACCAAGATGATTGATCCTAATCTATTACGCAATGATTTAGCGGGTACCGCTGCAAAATTACTAGAAAAAAGAAATTTTGTCTTAGATGTACAAAAAATTGAGCAATTAGAAGAACAACGTAAAGTATTACAAGTTAAAACCGAAAGTTTACAAGCAGAACGTAATGCACGTTCTAAAGCAATTGGTGCAGCGAAAGCACGTGGTGAAGATATTCAACCTTTATTAGCTGAAGTGGATAATATGGGATCTGAATTAGAACAGGCGAAAGTTGCATTAGATCAGGTTCAAGAAGAATTAAGACAAATTGCCCTAACCATTCCAAATATTCCAGCTGATGAAGTGCCACAAGGGAAAGATGATAGTGAAAACCTTGAAGTTTTCCGTTGGGGCGAACCAAAACAATACGATTTCCCAATCAAAGATCACGTTGATTTAGGTGAACTCAGTGGTGGCATTGATTTCCCAACAGCGGTGAAATTGACTGGAGCAAGATTTGTGGTATTAAAAGGCAAAATTGCGCGTTTACACCGTGCTTTAGCTCAATTTATGCTTAATTTGCATACTGAACAACATGGCTATTTAGAGGCATATGTGCCTTATTTAGTTAATCATGAAACGCTTTATGGTACAGGGCAATTACCAAAATTTGGTGAAGATCTATTTCATACCAATCCATTAGAAGGTGAACAAGCTTATGCATTAATTCCAACTGCGGAAGTACCTGTAACCAATATGGTACGTGGTGAAATTTTAGATGCAGAAGATTTACCACTAAAAATGACCGCTCATACCCCATGTTTCCGTTCTGAAGCTGGTTCTTATGGTCGTGATACACGTGGACTTATTCGTATGCACCAATTCGATAAAGTGGAATTAGTGCAAATTGTTGAGCCAGAAAAATCAATGGCAGCTTTAGAAGAGTTGACTGGACACGCCGAAAAAGTATTACAACTGCTAGGCTTACCATATCGTAAAGTGTTGTTGTGTACAGGGGATATGGGTTTTGGTTCATGCAAAACCTATGATTTAGAGGTGTGGGTGCCAGCACAAAATACCTATCGTGAAATCTCTTCTTGTTCAAATATGTGGGATTTCCAAGCACGCCGTATGATGGCACGTTATCGTGTGAAAGGGGATAAAAAACCTCGTTTAGTACATACCCTAAACGGTTCTGGTTTAGCCGTTGGTCGTACCTTAGTGGCAGTGTTGGAAAATTATCAACAAGCAGATGGATCGATTGTTATTCCAGAAGTCTTGCGTCCATATATGAATGGGTTAGACGTTATTCGTTAAGCGGTATTTCTCGAATTTATGTTTGATTTTCTCCCCTTCTTTCAACAAATTGCCACCACTGAGCTGTCTGACTGGTTAGAAACATTACCAGCACAGCTCAAATATTGGCAAGCCAATGCCCATGGTGAATATGCTAAATGGGCAAAGGTTGTGGATTTTCTCCCTGAACGAGTTGCAGATCAGATTGATTTACAACATAGTGTTACCGCAAGTTTACATACGCCGTTAACTGATGGTGAACGTCAACGAATGGTACATCATCTGAAACAGCTAATGCCGTGGCGTAAAGGACCTTATCACCTCTATGGTGTGCATATTGATTGCGAATGGCGTTCTGATTTCAAATGGGATCGCCTGTTACCGTATATTTCCCCCTTACAAGATCGCCTTGTATTAGATGTGGGCTGTGGCAGTGGTTATCATATGTGGCGTATGGTTGGTGAGGGCGCAAAAATGGTGGTAGGAATTGATCCAACAGAATTATTCCTCTGCCAATTTGAAGCTGTCCGTAAATTGCTAAATAATGATCGCCGTGCGAATTTAATTCCATTAGGAATAGAGCAAATGCAGCCATTAGCAGCATTTGATACGGTGTTTTCGATGGGCGTGTTATACCATCGTAAATCGCCATTGGATCACCTCTCACAACTGAAAGCCCAGCTCAAAAAGGGCGGTGAATTAGTGTTAGAAACCTTAGTGGTTGATGGTGATGAACATACTGTTCTTGTCCCAGGTGAACGTTATGCAAAAATGAAGAATGTTTATTTTATTCCTTCTGTTGCAGCGTTAATAAATTGGCTCAATAAAACAGGGTTTAACAATATCCGTTGTGTTGATGTGGCAGTAACTTCATTAGCGGAACAGCGTAAAACCGAGTGGTTAGAGAATGAAAGCTTAATTGATTTCCTTGATCCACAAGATTTAAGTAAAACCATTGAAGGCTATCCAGCCCCGAAACGAGCCGTGATTATTGCTGAGAAGTAAATTTTTCGGTTGAAAAAAGCGTGAGGATACTCACGCTTTAAATAAATTATTAAAAAATCCCCCCTCATAGTCAAAAAACGATTGATTTATCAAGATAAATAAGCAAAATATCAGCACATTAGTCGCAAAAAGTGATGATTAATAAAAAATTAAAATTTTTTTGCTAGGCGACACACCCTGTCGCACAGTTTTTGATGAATTAGAGTAAACTAACACTACATTTTTAATTCAACAGCGACATACAATACTATGAAAAAACATATCCCACTCGCACAACGTTTAAGTGCTATTTTATCTCTCCTGAACCATGAGGGGGGGGGGGAGAATTGATTCTGTCGAGTTAGCAGAACAATTCAATGTATCAAGTAGAACTATCCAACGTGATATTAACCAACGCTTAGCCTTTCTTCCTTGGGAAGAAAAAGGTCCTCGCTTTTATAAATTAAGCCAAAACAAAATAGATGTTTTAACTGAAGAAGATATTCAACGTTTTGCGCTTTTTGCCAGTATTTCTGATTTATTTCCATCAGTAGATAAAGCCTTCTATCAAGAAAAACTCACACAATCGGTACAAGTTAAAGGCATACAATATGAAAATATTAGTGGTCTAACAGAACAATTTGAGCAATTAAAAGAGGCGATTAACCAACGAAAAAATATTTCATTTAAATATAAAAAGGTGCATTCAGCACACCCCAAATTTTATCAAGTATCGCCTTATTCCCTAACAAATAAAAATGGCATTTGGTATTTAATTGCGACCGACCAACTCGACAATCATAAACAAAAAACATTCTGTTTTTCGCAAATCAGTAATTTACGTGTATTAGCAGAAACCTATATTCCAAACCAAAAATTTATTGACGAAATAAAACAGAATGACTCCCTTTCTTATGGTAATCAGCTTCCTGAAGTAGTGATTCGAGTATCAGACTTTGCCGCCAATTTCTTTTTACGCCGTAATTTATTACCGAATCAAACGTTATTACACAAATTAGAGTCAGGTGAATTATTACTCTCCTGCAAAGAGGTTAATGAATTAGATATTTTACCGATTGTGCAATATTGGATTCCGCATTTAACGATTGTTAGCCCAAATGAATTACAAAAAAGAATGTTAGAAAAATTAAATGATTATTTAATTAACCAAAGCGGAGAAGGAAGATGATATCAACGAATATTCATAGTTATAAACATACCGCAATAGAGCTTATTCCATTAAAAAGCAGTTTTGTTATTTGTGATGTTGGTATAAGCGAAATGTTAGAGGTGAGTAATTGGTTGGAAGACTATATTGAAAAACACCGTTTAACCTGCCGAGTTTATACCAAAAATAGAATGGTATTAGGGTTATCGTATTTATTAAATCCTGCTTGGGGGGTGTTATCGATAGCCTCTATTGCAGCCCATAATTTTATTACCCGCAATCCAGATTATGAAATCGCTAGAGATTTAGCAAATGGACGAGTGGAAGTGGTTTATAAAGGTTAACAATTATTTAAATTTGATAAGGTAACAAATAATGAAATCAACATACGAAATATTATTAGACTACTACAAAAAAGACCTCTCTTTAACAAAAAAAGAATGGATTGAACAGTATGGTTATAAAACTTATTCAGATGAATCAATTAATGAGAGGTTCATCGAAAAATTGATTAAATTGAAAGTCGATTTTTCCATAAAAACAGATGACATTCTTTATTATGCTCGAAAGGTAGAGGAAATTATTGAAAGTAATAAGTTTTCTTGCCGTGTTTATACAGAAAATAGAGCAGCGTTAATGGGAGGCGGTTTATTTTCAGGTATTGGAACTGTTGTTGGTATAGCAGCAGCTGCAGGAATCGCCGCACATAATTTAGCAACATATAACCCTGATTTTGAAATAGGGAAAGATTTAGTCAATAAGAAAATTAATGTTACTTATAAAAAATAAATTGTAATAAGGATAAATAAAATGAATAAGAATTTATTTGAAGTTATTGTTGTTGGTACGATGAGTGCTGGTAAATCAACAATGCTTAATGCACTCATTGGCAAAGAATTATTACATTCAGCAAATGAAGCAACAACAGCAACCATTACACGTATCCATGATAAAGATGGAGAAAATAAATTTTCTGGTGCTGCCTATAATTATGAAAATGAATTAATTGAAAAATCTCGTAGTATTGATTTTGAGGTATTAAAACATTGGAATACAGACCCAGAGATAAAATTAATTGAAATTACTGGGGATATAAAAACGATTTATAACACAGAGGCTGAATTAGTAATTTACGATTTACCTGGTCCAAATAATAGTCAAGATGACAACCATGAAAATTTAACTATGGAAGTTATTGATAATAATGAATATGGTTTAATTTTTTATGTATTAAATGCAACACAAATTGGTGTTAATGATGATAGATCTTTGCTAGAAAAAATAAAAAATAGCTTACAGAAAGATAATCACAAAGATATTGTTTTTGTATTAAATAAAGCAGACCAATTAGATGAAGAAAAAGGGGAAAGTTTATCTGCTGCAATAAAGAATGTAGAAAAATATTTAACTAATATTGGATTTGAACAGCCGAAAATTATTGCCACTTCGGCAAATATGGCGTTGTTATTGCAAAAATTAATAAATCAAGAAGATTTATCACGTCGAGAAAATATGCAAATTAGTGTATGTGATTTTAAAACACTCTCTAACCTTTCTGAAAGTGAACTTTTATCAATAAATAACTTTATTAATGAAAGTTGCCAAGAGTATCTTGTTGAGGAAAACACTTCACCAGAAGATAAAAGAACCTTACAAGAAAAATATTATCAAATGGGATTTGGTGCCATCTGCTATTTCTTACAAAAAGAAATCAATCACTATAATCATTTAGCGGCTGAAAGTGTGAGTTTAGATAAATTGAAAGTCTTTATTGGACAGCTAATCATGTACTACCTGAAAAAATCAACAATGATTTAAAAAATTTATTTAATTCATCATCAGATGAATTTGTTTTCGCCGAGAAAATATTTAATACATTAGATAAATGGATAACTGATGATATTGAAGAAGTGTGTGAACGTTTAAATAAACCAATCACTAAAGCAGATTACTTTATTATTTTATTTGTTGAGCTAATCGAAGAGTTAATTGAGAAAAAACAAATTAATATTAAGCAGCTTCCAGAAGGGATAAATGTATTGTCTGCGATTGGTTATTATTTTTCAGTTTATAGTGAAGTAAGTGCTTTATATGATTTAATTGAGAGTTTAGATTTTATAAAACAGATAAAGTATAACGATATGTTTATTGATATTTCTGGACTGGTTTATAACAGTATTGAACTTTGCTCTCTTTCTCTAAGACTCGGAAAATCAACTAATTCTGAATTAAAACCATTAGATTACTTAATATGGAGAAAAGAAAATCCAGAAGTACATAATAATGTATTAGATAGATTATCAAGATTATTTAAATAGAAAAGTTTTATTCAACAAAAAGGAAAACATATTATGGCTATGCAAAAAATTTATATTGAACACAATCCATTTACTGTTATTACGACATTTCGTATCAATGAATTAGAACAAATTGATACATTATTTCTTTCTCAATTTACTCATCAACGGTTACAACGTTGGATAGAGGGATTTTTCCAGAAAGTTTATGAAGAATTATTTAATGGTATAGAGTTCGAAGTGGAATTCAAAGGAACAGAAAATGATTATATTGATGTTCAAGCAGATATAGACTTTTTTAATCAAAAGAATAATTTAAATATTCAATCAAAATGGATTGAAGTAGCTGATAGTAGCAACCGTTTAAATCACATGAAAGCTTTTGTAGAAAAAGCTCAGGAAAGCCATCTATTTTCTGAAGAGATGCAAAAAGATTATATACAAAATGAATTGAAAAAAGCGTTTAGTAACGATTTTGATGTTTATGTTGCTGCAACAATGTCCGCAGGCAAATCAACCTTTTTGAATGCGTTACTTGGTTCAGAGCTATTACCAGCGGCAAATGAAGCTACTACGGCAGTTATTGCTCAAATTGCTGATAATAAAGCGTTACAGAAAGGCGTTTTTAAAGGCAAACGAATTACTACAGACGGCAACGTTGCTGATGAGTCAGAAAATTTAACGAATGATGTTTTAAAAAATTGGAATAATACCGAGAAATCTCCTGATACGGCAGTGCTAGAAATAGAAGGGAATATATTAGGGATTAAAGAAAGAGATAATGTTCATCTTATTTTAAGTGATACTCCAGGACCAAATAATAGCCAAGATGATTCTCATAAAGCGGTAACTGAAGAAAAAATCAAAGACACTACTAAAAATCCTTTAATTTGTTATTTATTAAATGCAACGCAAATTGGGACTAATGATGATAAGCACACCTTAGAAATGATCTCTGAAACAATAAATAACAGTGCGAGTAAACAAAATAAAGACCGCTTTTTATTTTTATTAAATAAGGCAGATCAGTTTGATGAAGAGAAAGGCGAAAATATTGAAAACATTGTTGAAAAATGTAGAACATATCTTAATGGCTTTGGCATAGAATTTCCACAAATTTATCCTATTACAGCATTAAATGCCTTATTACTCAGAAAAGAAATATTCAACTTTGAGCTAACTAGAAAAGAAGGAAAATTAATTTCTGATTGGAAATATATGGCACAAGATGATGCTGAAACCAACTATAAAGGGTTAAATTTTATTGAATATATGCCATTAAATAGACCAATTAAGCAGAAATTAGCCGCAGAAGAAAATAAAGCATTACTGCATACAGGAATTCCTGCAGTGGAAGCTGTTATTGATAATTATATTGATAAATATAGTATGCCAGAACGTGTATCAAGAGTATATGAAGCATTAAAAAAAGCGATTCAACAAGCAAGTGCTAAAGAAAGGCTAATGACAGATTTGAAGAATTATAAAGAGGAAATCGCTAATATAAAATTAGCTTTGGAAGAATTATCTTCTAGCGAGAGATTAAAAATAAAAGTAAAAGCTGAAATAGAGCAATTACTTGATGAAATTAAAAATAATAAGCACAGTTTGGGACGTGGAGAACATATAAAAGAACTAAATAAATTAGATTCTAATATATTTGAATTTTTTGCTAAAGTAGGCTCTAAGGTTAGTGGTAAATTATTTGTTTCCGAATCCGAATCCGAATCCGAAGCTAAAAAATTTATTGAAAAAGTTATTGAAGAGGAAATTAAGCAACCATTACAACAGCTATTGAGGTCAATGAGTATTTCCGCAGAAAAAATAGTAGAAAATTCTCAAGAGCAAGCTAAACAGAAATTACAACATATTTATCAAGATTATTTAGAGAAATTTTTTAAAGATATTCCGCTGCCATTACCTACTTTAGAAGGCTTAAAAGTAATGATGACGAATATTAGTAGTGATATACCTTTAACAATAGATAAAGATGATATTATCGAAGAGCGAAAAACGAGAATTATAGGTGAGCGCTCTTTAGCTAAATGGTATAACCCACTTAGCTGGTGGAAAACAGAATATATTAAAGAGTCATATACTGAAACCTCTGTTGATTTAGAGAGTGTTTGGAAAAAAATGGAAGTTAAACTGAAAGCTAATGCTATTAATACTATGGAGAATATTATAAATAAAATTCAATCAGATACGGAAAAACAAATTGAGATCTTTTCGAATTTTACTGCGGAAGAATTTTCTAAACAGCTAAGTAAAATTGCAGAGGATATGAATAAAAAATTAGCAGATCAAGAAACCATTGAACAGAAGATTCAAGAATCGGAAGCTAATTTAGAAATCATTAAGAAATTTGAAGAAGAGCTTGCGCAAGCTATTGCGTTATAAGGAATAGAATATGAAAGAACAATTTATTTCTGAAATAAAAAATAAGCAATATCCAGCAAAAGAAACGTTATCAAAGCTAGATAGCTTAAAAGAAAATAATACATTTTTTGAACCATTTGATGGCAACAGAATCGGGGAGTTTCTCCCCGCACATCGCTGGGATAATCAATATTTTACTGAAAAAGCGGAATATCTTAATTTAAATTTTAGTTATGAACTATGTTTACATTTATTAGAAATAAAGCAGTTTTTACAAGATCAAAATGCAGATTATCGCTTTAAAATAACCCCAAATAAGGAGACTGTGATGAATACAGAAAAAAATATAGAAAAATCTTTTCAAGAACCCGATTTAACAGGGTTTAAACCTGTATCTTATTTAGTAGAAGCATTAACTAATAATAATATCTCGGAAATACGTTCTGCATTAATGATAGTTTTAAATGATAGAGATCTTTCTATTCAGGAAATGCTATGTTCTATTTATTATGTATGGCATAAAAATCAAGCGGTATTTGAAGAAAGTAAACAAAATGCATTTATTGATCCAATTAATCATGATGAAAGTGTTTGGAATAAAGATTATTTCTTTCAACAACAAACCTTTTTAAATCGAAATTTTACTTTAGAACGTATTCTTCATTTATTAAATGTTAGAGAAAGTTTAATAAAAAGTGGACACCCTGATTTTCAACCTAAAAATAAATCTACTGAGACAAAAACAGAAAATCATACACAAGTTAAATTTAGTACAAATAGGGCATCAACTAATAAAGAACATTTATATCAACCAGATCAGCATAATGATTTTATTAAAAAAGCGCTTGCTGTTGGTGGTGCTGTATTAGCGGCGATTGCTGTATTATTTTTTATTGTTAAGTAGGAGGTATTTATGGCAGAGGTGATGGTAAAAAAAGCTTTAGCAACATTGGAAAGTAGTTATCAATTATTAAATAAGCATTATTTAGTAGAGTTTAGTAATAATGAATTACAAGCTGTTGAAAAAATTAATTTAGTAACAGATGTTCGTATCTTTCGAGTGGAGCGGATTATTTTAGAAAATAAACAATCGATGCTAGAAAGTCTAACAGCAACTTATGCCACATTAGGTACAGTTGGCTATTCTGTTTTTTTGCTATTAGATAGTGATGGAAAAGAGACTACAGTTTACCTTGGGGCAAAAGGGCGCTCTGCAAGGTCAGAAGGTATCGCGGTAGAAAATTTATTAAAAGAAGTCATCAATGGACATTTTCCAGGTTCTCAGTTAAAGCGTTTAGATGGAAATGAGATTACTGATTTTGTAAATAAAATGGGGCAAAGTAACGAGAATCATATTACAGCTGTAACCAGTGTTCCTTCTTTATCTATTGATGAACGCGAACATTTTATGCAAGGAATTGAGCATTTTATTGATGCAGCTGAAGGCAGAGTTTATCAAGCGATTATCCTTGCAGAACCAGTACATACTGCCCAATTAGATCTTATCCAACAAGGATACGAAGGTATTGCGAACCAACTTTCCCCATTATTAAAAACAACATTGTCTTATGGTGAAAATGAAAGTGAGAGTGTTGGATTGAGTATTAGTGAAAATATCAGCCAATCCTTAGGGGAAAGCCTAGGCTTAACAGAAACAAAAGGTATCAACAAAAGTACTTCCTCATCAATCAATAAAAGTGTCAGCAGTTCCTTAGGTTTTTCAACAGGAGCTTCTTTTGTAACTGTTAGTGAAACTGTAACAACAACAGAAGGTACAACAAATACTGAAACGAGTGGCACTTCATTTACCCAAGGTGAAAGCAAAACTACCACGGAAACAAATACCAGAGGTTACACCACAGGCGAAAATCATAATAAAACCATCGGCACCAGTAAACAATATTCGTTAGAATTGGTTAATAAAAGTATCGAGCAACTATTGAAAAAAATCGATCATAATTTAGAACGTATTGATGAAGCACGTCGTTATGGTGGGTGGAATTCGGCAGCCTATTTTATTAGTACCGATCTTGCCTCATCACAATCTTTAGCAAGTATCTTTTTTGGTTTGATGCGTGGAAATAGCTCCAGTAGTGAAGAGTTTGCTATAACAACTTGGAGTGGGAAACAAGATAATGATAAAGCTAAATCTAAAGCAGTGCTTAGTTGGTTACAAAACTTCTCTCACCCGAGAGTCGAAGCTAATTTCGCAAATGTGGATATTCCATATTTTACCCCTGCGGTTTTAGTATCAGGAAAAGAAATGGCGATCCAGTTAGGCTTACCTCGTCGTTCCACATCCACAGTGTCTGTTTTAGAAGGAAGAGCTTTTGGCAGACGAATACAATTTGTTGATGTTGTTGATGCAGGATCAAAACGTAGCCAAGATAAAGCTCAAGTAGAACTCGGGAAAATTTTCCATCTGTGGTCTCCGAAAGAACAAACTGTAAATCTGGATTTACAAAGTTTGTCTAGCCATATTTTCGTTACGGGTTCAACTGGTTCAGGTAAAAGTAATACTGTTTATCAGTTATTAAACCAACTGAATAAAAATAATGTGAAATTTATGGTGATTGAGCCTGCTAAGGGTGAATATAAGAATGTATTTGGTCATCAAGACGATGTTGTTGTTTTTGGCACAAATCCTAAACAAGCAAAATTATTAAAGATTAACCCTTTCCGTTTTCCATCAGAAGTACATATTTTAGAGCATATTGATCGTTTGATTGAAATTTTTAATGTGTGTTGGCCAATGTATGCTGCAATGCCTGCGGTATTAAAAGAAGCAATGCTATCAGCTTATCAAGCGAGCGGTTGGGACTTAATGACATCTACGACTACAACACCTAATTGCTTTCCAAGTTTTGTAGATTTATTACAACAATTAGAAATCGTGATAGAAAAATCAGACTATTCTAGTGAAATGAAAAGTAATTATAGTGGAGCATTAGCAACACGTATTAAATCTTTAACAAATGGATTAAATGGGCAGATTTTTAATGCCGATGAAGTTGATAATAGTGTTCTTTTTGATCAAAACGTTATTGTTGATTTAAGTCGAGTTGGTTCACAAGAAACGAAGTCTCTTATTATGGGGATTCTAGTAATGAGATTAAGTGAGCATAGAATGTCAAATGCGACAGGAATGAATGAACCATTGAAACACGTTACTGTATTAGAGGAAGCCCACAATATTTTAAAACGTACTTCAACAGAACAAAGCTCAGAAGGTGCAAATGTAGCAGGAAAATCTGTTGAAATGTTATCTAATGCTATCGCAGAAATGCGAACTTATGGCGAAGGCTTTATTATTGCAGATCAATCACCTAATGCGGTGGATATTTCTGCAATTCGAAATACGAATACCAAAATTATTATGCGTTTACCTGATGAAACTGATCGTCGTTTAGTGGGTAAAGCTGCGGGAGTAAATGATGATCAACTAGAAGAAATCGCAAAACTTCCAAAAGGTATTGCTGTCGTTTATCAAAATAATTGGTTAGAGCCTATTCTTTGTCAAATAGCGCATTTTGCTAGCGATGAAAAACCTTATCAATATATTTCAGATAGAGATGAAGAGAAAAAGATCTTTAATCAACATCTAACACGTTTCTTATTCTATAAACAAATGAATAAAGCAGAACCATTTGATATTGAAATATTGAAAAATGGAGTTAGTCGTTATTGTAGTTCAGCAAAGAACATGGCGAGATTGTATAAATTATTACAATATTTTGAGTTAAAAGGTAAATTACCATTTTGGGAAGATCAAGATTTAACCTTTAAGATTTTTCTAGAAATGTTTGATTTACAAAGAAGTGTAGCTGAGCGTTTCCAAGAAATTAATTCATTAGTAGATGAAGCTCGTACACAAGAGTTTAATCATCTTATTGAATTTATTAATGATAATATTAATAAAAATATCGATAAAACCTCTGAAAATATTGAAAATGTAGTGAGAAACACTGTTTTAAACTATTTATAGAAAAGGAGAGGGGAAATGTTTAATTTAGAAAAAGAGAAAATAAACTCTACTTCGGAAATAAAAAATGCTTTTAACCCAATAGTATATGAAAAAGATACTCCACCTTGGGGAAAGGTGTTTAATCCAACTGATAAAATAGGAAAGAATGAGGATACAAAAGATTGGTTTGAAGATAGTATCAAAATAGGCAGCCTCACAGTTGAAGAACGCCAAGATAAATTATATTCCTTACGAGAATCCTTTATGGAAAAAAAGGAAGAGAAATTAAAACTTGAAAAAGAAGTGAGTGAGGATTATGTAAAATATCTTTCAGGTGAGATATTGTTAGAAAAATATAATGAAATTTCTAGTAATAAATTTGAGAGGGTGCAAACCCTCTCTCAAGAAATGAAAGATATTCGTCAAGAATTTAAAAGTATAAAAGAATATACTCAAATGGAGAATGTAATCAATGAAAAAGAAAAACGAATTGATTTATTAAAATCTGAACTAGATAGCAAATATTCTGAACTAAAATCAATAAAAAATGAAAATGCGGCTTTAATGCAGAAGGCTTTTACTGGTGAAATTATTCCAGAAAATATAAACAAAAACAGAGAGAAGTTTGAAAATATTGTTTCTGATATAAAATAGATTAAGCAAGAAATAATAAAAATAAGAAAATTTATTACAGGCCAAGATTTCCCAAATAAAGTTATTTCTATCGATCTAGATAAAGTAAAAGGTGAAGATATAGCTAAAAATTTAGAACCTAATACAACTTATATATTATCTAATGGAAATTCTTTTAGAACAGATTCTAGTGGAATAATAAAACAGTAGGGAAATATAAATTAATATTAGGTTAATTAAGGTGATTTTTATGTTTGAAAAAATGGATACTCCTAAAAAAGAGATAGCTGAGACTTATCAAGAAACGTATAAAAGGGATATTCCCTCTCATGAAAGAGATAAGTATGAAACAGTTCTGAGTGAAGAAAAATGTATACCCACTTGGGGTGAAGATAAAGATGAAAAGATTCGTTATGAAGGTAGAGATGAATTAACTGCAAAAAAAGATAAGGAGTTAGCAGAAATTGGTAAATTAGATGAGTATTTGGAAAGTGGTAAGGTATATATTCAAAGAGATAAGTATGAAACAGTTCTGAGTGAAAAATGTATGCCTACTTGGGGTGAAGATAAAGATGAAAAGATTCGCTTTGAAGGTAGAGATGAAAAAACTCCTTTTGATGATAAGGATATAGATATTTTGCTAGATGAATTAACTGCAAAAATAGATGAGTATTTGGTATATATTCAAGATAATGATACTGATAAAAATGAAGTTTCTAAGATAGAAAAAATAACAATCAAAATAGATATGGAGAATGAAAATGATAAAAAACAATTAGATAATGTAGAGCCTAATACAATTTATGAGCTATCTAATGGTAATAAGATTGAAACAGATGAGAAAGGAAGAGTAATTTTATATGAGTTTACTCCAGTATTAACAGAGAAAGAGAGGACATCACAAGATAGTGCAAAAACAAAGGAGGTTGGGAACCAGGGGATTGATGGAGATGAGGGAGGACATATTCAAGCACATTCTCTTGGAGGAGATTCTAGCTATAGTAATCTTTTTCCACAAAATCAAAATTTTAATCGTGGAGAATATAAAAAACTTGAAAATACGTTACGTGAAGCGGTAAAAGAGGGAAAAGATGTAACTGTTACTGTTAAATTAATTTATGATGATCCTCAGCAACCAGAAAAAAGACCATCAAAACTAGAAGTTACTTATGTTATAGATGGAAAGCCAACAATTGTTACTTTTAAAAATCAACCAGGTGGAGTTTAAAAATGGAACAACAACAAGAAATTCTTAGTCAAATTACACAATTATTACATAATCACTGCCAAGGTGGCTATTTAGAGGCTTATTTAGAATATAAATTTTCATTATCAGAAAATTGGAGTTCATTTTCTAGTTGGTTTATCAAAGAGAATAAAAATAATGTACCAAATAGATTTTCTGAACTTAAAGAAGCTGCGGAACCTTTATGCGAACAGCTATATTTTTTAATGAAAGAGAAAAATGATTGGAGAAAAATGGAACTAAAAATAGATAAAGATAGACGAGTTTCTGTTCATTATAGTTATGAAAAGCAGTCTTTATAAAATTAGGAATTAAAAAATAATTCATTTTATAACAAATCTGCAATAAATTATAAACATTTTTTATTGTTGATGTTTTTAGAGAATTAACCCATGAAAAAACTCAAAACATTATTAAATATCGCTTTAATTGTAGAAGATCAGACTTGATCTGACAATTCACTATAAAAAGTGAGAGTTTCCCGTTTAGAATATGAGTGCAAAATTCAATCTAAACAAAAAAGGAAACTCTCATGTTTTATTCTAACAATCCACTTATTAAACACAAGACAGGCTTATTAAATTTAGCCGAAGAATTAGGGAATATTTTTCAAGCATGTAAAGTGATGGGATTGAGCCGAGATACGTTCTATCGCTATCAACAAGCTGTTGAACAAGGTGGTGTTGATGCGTTGCTTAATCAAAATCGACGTGTTCCGAATCTCAAAAATCGGGTAGATGAAGCGGTTGAACAAGCAGTTGTGAAATTTGCCCTTGATAATCCAGCGTTTGGGCAAGTCAGAGTAAGCAATGAACTTCGTAAACAAGGTATCTTTGTGTCAGCAGGCGGTGTACGTTCTATTTGGTTACGCCATCATTTAGCTAATTTTAAGCAGAGATTAATTGCTCTTGAGAAATTGGTTGCGGAACAAGGTATTATTCTCAGCGAGTCGCAGGTTCAAGCCTTAGAACGTAAGAAAGAAGATGACCTCGCTTGTGGAGAAATTGAAACCGCACATCCTGGTTATTTGGGGTCACAAGATACGTTCTATGTTGGCAATCTCAAAGGTGTGGGACGCATTTATCAGCAAACTTTTATCGATACTTACAGTAAAGTGGCGTTTGCCAAATTATACACAATGAAAACCGCTATCACCGCAGCGGATATGCTTAATGATAAAGTGTTACCGTATTTTGAAAGCCAAGGGTTGCCGCTATTACGCATATTGACTGACCGTGGTAGTGAATATTGTGGCAAAGTGGAAAATCATGATTATGAGCTTTATTTAGCGATAAACGACATAGAACATAGCAAAACTAAGGTGAAGCATCCACAGACTAATGGTATCTGTGAACGCTTCCATAAGACTATCTTGCAAGAATTTTATCAAGTGACATTTCGGAAGAAAATTTATCAGGATTTAGTCACATTGCAAGCAGACTTAGATGAGTGGTTGATGTATTATAACCATCATCGAACACATCAAGGGAAAATGTGCTGTGGAAGAACGCCAATAGCAACATTACTTGATGGAAAGCGTATTTGGGCGGAAAAGAATTTAAGCTCAAATTAATCTGACAGGCACGCTAATTTTAAACGGGGACTGTCAGATTAGGTTTGATCTTCTACAATTTAATGGCGATATTTCCCAATGGGATGTCAGTAATGTTACCGATATGTACGAGATGTTTGCTAGATCAAAATTTCAGGGCGATATTTCAAAATGGAATATCAGTAACGTTACCAATATGTCAGCAATGAATAAATCAGTATTCATGCTCGGTGTTTCTAAAACTAGAATCCCCAAATTTTTACTCAGTAGAAGTTAGAATATCGTATTGATTTAAAAAAGAAAATAGCATTAATTCAGCAGGATTAATGCTATTTTTTTAGGAAGAAAAAATTTTTTACAGCCCGACACAATATTAACTGTAGAAGATTAGATTTAATCCATTATTTCATTAATTCACTTGACGAAAACTAATCTGTGTTTCTGCGAAGAAATCATTATCTTCATCGTGCATCACGGGCGCAGTTGGAATTTCTGGTTTATCAAAGGCAATATCACCCTCAATATTTTCTAATGTGCTGCCATGGCGAATATTTTTGAAATCAAATAAATTTGGATCGCATAGGTGTGATGGCACGACATTTTGTAAGGCACTAAACATTGTTTCAATTCGACCAGGATATTGGCGATCCCATGCTTGTAGCATCTCTTTGATCACTTGGCGTTGTAAATTAGGTTGAGAACCACACAGGTTACAAGGAATAATCGGGAACTGTTTCGCTTCAGCGTAACGTGCAATATCTTTTTCGCGGCAATAGGCTAGTGGGCGAATCACAATCTGTTTGCCATCATCACTGATTAATTTCGGTGGCATACTTTTCATTTTGCCGCCATAGAACATATTCAGGAATAAAGTTTCCAACATATCATCACGATGATGCCCGAGGGCAATTTTGGTCGCACCTAATTCTGTGGCGGTACGATATAGAATCCCACGACGTAAACGAGAGCAGAGCGAACAAGTGGTTTTTCCCTCTGGAATTTTTTCTTTCACAATGCCATAAGTATTTTCTTCAACAATTTTATATTCTACCCCTAATTGCGACAGGTAATTTGGCAATACCTCTTCAGGAAAACCAGGTTGTTTTTGATCCAGATTCACTGCCACAATCTCGAAATTGATTGGCGCGTTGAGTTTGAGGTTAAGCAAAATATCTAAGAGGGTATAGCTATCTTTTCCGCCAGATAGACACACCATAACCCGATCGCCCTCTTCGATCATATTAAAATCGGCAATTGCTTTACCGACTTCACGACGTAAACGTTTATGCAATTTGTTGAAGTTATAAATCTGTTTTTTTTCTAATGACATAATGAATAATCAGTTTTTCAGCTAAAAATCGGTTTGCTATGGTAAGGACTTTGGTTTTTTTTGCAATAAATTTATTGAGGTATTTTGTGATAAATAAGGGTTTATCCTGAAAAAATTTTATTTATTGTCAGAATGCGAGATCGCTCACAGAGAAAAGGTCACAATCTTGTTAAATAACCTTTAGAGAAATAACATTTTTTTGCTAGAATGTTGCCTGTTTTAGCGTATTAATTTGATCAAGAGAAACCTCAGTTATCTAGGTAATTAATAATGAGTGAATCAACTCAAACCATTCCTGAACTTATCTCGTGGGTAAAAGAGCGAGAATTTAACTTAAATCTAACCACAGAACGTTTGGCTTTTTTGCTAGCAATAGCGATTTTTAATAGTGAACGTTTTGCTGGTGAGATGGAAGAGATCGATTTAGTCGATCTTTTCCGTCATGTTTCCAAAGCATTAGGGCAGTCGGAAGATACCTTAGTTCAACGAGCAAATAATGCGATTAATGATCTGGTAAAACAGCGTCTGGTTAATCGCTTTAGTAGTGAATTTACCGAAGGCTTGGCAATCTATCGTTTGACACCATTAGGAGTCGGTATTTCGGATTATTATATCCGTCAACGTGAATTTTCTGCTTTGCGTCTTTCTGTGCAATTATCAATTGTGGCAGATGAGATTCAACGTGCTGCCGAAGCCGCAGAAAATGATGGTGATGACTATTATTGGCGGCGAGAAGTTTTTGCACCATTAAAGTATTCGGTGGCAGAAATTTTTGACAGTATTGATTTGTCGCAACGGATTATGGATGAAAGTCAACATCATACCAAAGAAGAAATTGCCGAATTATTAAGTAAAGATTGGCAAGCTGCTATCTCAAGTTGTGAACGGTTATTAGATGAAACTTCAGGGAATTTACGTGAGCTGCAAGATACTTTAAATGCGGCTGGCGATAAATTGCAAGCTGGATTATTACGCATTCAAGACTGTCTGCTTGGCAGACAATCATTAGAGTTTGTTGCGCAACTTATTATTAGTTTACAACTTAAATTAGACCGTATTATTAGCTGGGGACAACAAGCGATTGACTTGTGGATCAGCTATGACCGCCATGTGCATAAATTTATCCGTACGGCAATCGATTTGGATAAAAATCGGGTTTTTGCACAACGTTTACGCCGTTCGATAACGGATTATTTTACTGCACCATTCTATTTATGGCATGTACAAGCGGAACGTTTAATTGACTTGCGTGAAGAAGAGTTGGCGTTGCGTGAAGAAGAGGCGTTAGGTGAATTACCAGCAGAATTAGAATATGAATCGCTACAAACAGTTCATGAACAAATTACCGAAACTATGCAGCGCTTATTGATCCAATATTATCAAGATCAGAAACCGATAGAATTAAGTGCAGTATTACGAGAGCAACTTGATCGTTATCCACAATCACAACATTTTGATGTAGCAAGAATTATTGTAGATCAAGCTGTCCGACTTGGGATTGCGAGCCAAGATTTTAGCGGTAATGTACCACAATGGCAGGCAATCAATGCGTATGGTGCAGAAGTACAAGCACACCCGATTGATGAATATAACAACAATCAAGCAAAGAAATAACGTTAATTAAGCGAATAAATTATGAGTGAAACCACATCTTACGAGCCTATTCCAAAAGAGTTAGCAACGGCGATTGCCAATCCATTATTTCCATTAGTTGATAGCCAATTACGTTCAGGGCGTCATATTAGTCTTGATCAATTAGAACAGCACGCTTTCTTATTAGATTTTCAAACAGAATTAGAACTTTTTTACCGTCGTTATAATGTTGAACTGATCCGAGCGCCAGAGGGTTTTTTCTATTTACGTCCTAAAGCAACAACTTTGATAGCACGGAGTGTGTTATCGGAATTAGAAATGTTAGTCGGTAAGGTACTCTGTTATCTCTATTTAAGCCCAGAGCGTCTAGCACAACAAGGCATTTTTACCGTACAAGAAGTCTATGATGAATTATTGAACTTAGCAGACGAAAGTAAGTTGCTCAAAATCGTGAATCAACGCTCCAGCGGTTCAGATTTGGATAAACAAAAATTAGCCGAGAAAGTGAGGGCTGCTGTGGGGCGTTTACGCCGTTTAGGTATGTTACAAACGATAGGCGATCAACATAGTGGCAAGTTTGTGATCTCTGAAGCGGTGTTCCGTTTTGGTGCAGAAGTGCGTAGTGGCGAAGATTTACAAGCTGCACAATTACGCTTAATCCGTGAGGGAGAAATTGCGACACCTGATTCATTGCAAGTTGATGACAATAATGCAGGTGATGCCGAAGAGCTTGATGAGAATGATTTTGAGGAAGGGAACGAATAATGGCAGAGTTAGAGATGGAATCATTAACACCTCAACAAGTTGAGGCGACAGCAAATGTAAAAACGAATGCAGAACGTGGTAAATTTCGTTCACTTACCTTGATTAACTGGAATGGTTTTTTTGCGCGTACTTTTGATCTTGATGAGTTAGTGACCACGCTGTCAGGGGGAAATGGTGCAGGAAAATCCACCACAATGGCAGGCTTTGTGACTGCATTAATTCCAGATTTAACTTTATTACATTTCCGTAATACCACAGAAGCGGGGGCTTCAGGCGGTTCGCGTGATAAAGGGCTATATGGTAAGTTACGTCCAGGTATCTGTTATGCCATTTTGGATACCATAAATTCTCACCATCAACGTGCATTAGTAGGTGTACGTTTGCAGCAAATTGCAAGGCGTGATCGAAAAGTGGATATTAAGGCGATCTCAATTCAAGGATTACCACTCTCGATTTCTCCAACAGAAATTTTTACCGATAAAATTTCTGATACCCAAGCGAAAGTGATTGGTTTACCTGAAGTAAAAGAAAAAGTTGAGGTATTAGGCGGTAGCTTTAAGCAATATCATTCAGTAGCGGATTATCATAGCTTTATGTTTGATATGGGGATTATTCCAAAACGATTACGTTCTTCTTCTGATCGAAATAAATTCTATAAATTAATTGAAGCCTCACTATATGGTGGGATTTCGTCTGCGATTACTCGTTCGTTACGCGATTATTTGTTACCTGAAAATGTTGGCGTGAAAAAAGCATTCCAAGATATGGAAGTGGCATTGCGAGAAAACCGTATGACATTGGAAGCGATTAAAGTTACCCAAGCTGACCGAGATTTATTTAAGCATTTAATTACGCAATCTACCGATTATGTAGCAGCGGATTATATGCGTCATGCTAATGAGAGACGCAAGAATATTTCGTTACTTTTGGGACAACGTAATGAATTATTCCAAACCAAACAACAGCTCAGTCTAGCACAACATAATATTGTTGATTTTAGTCGTGAAGTTAGCCAGCTAAAAGAAGCGGAAAAAACGCTAGAAGTCGATTATCAAAGTGCGAACGATCACTATAATTTGGTGGTAAATGCACAGCATCATCAAGAAAAGATTGAACGTTATCAAGAAGATGTTGTCGAGTTAGGTGAAAAAATTGAAGAGCAACAAGAAATTGTTGAAGAAGCACAAATTACTTTAACCGAGCAACAAGAAAGTGTGGAAGTGATTGAGGGTGAAATTGAGTCTATTCGTGATCAATTAACGGATTATCAACAAGCGTTAAATGCACAGCAAACCCGCAGTGTGCAATATCAACAAGCAATTCAAACATTAGAAAAAGCAAAAAATATTACTGGGATTGTTAATTTAACTCCAGAAAGTGCAGAGCAGTATCAAGCAGAATTTAGCGAACAGGCAGAGGCTTTAACTGAGCGAGTATTAGAATTAGAACAAAAATTGTCAGTGGTCGATATTGCGAAAACACAATTTGATAAAGCGTATCAGTTGGTTTGTAAGATTCAAGGTGATGTTGCTCGTAGTGAAGCGTGGCAACAAGCGAAACAAATTTTGCGTGATTATCCAGCACAAAAATTGCAGCAACAACAAGCAAATGAACTGAAAGCTAAATTGGCTGAATTACAACAAAAAGCCGATCAACAACAACGTGTTCAACAACAATTAGCGGCATTTAATCAACAAACAGGGCAATCGCTACAAGATGCAGACGCACTCGAACAATATGCGTTACAGCAAGAAGATCGCAGTGAAGCAGTAGAAGAGCAGTTGAATACCTTAATTGAACAGCGTTCTGAATTACGTCAACAACGTGAACATTTTCAAGCGATTTACCAACAAAATAGCCAAAAAGCACCGTTATGGCTAACGGCACAAGCAGCATTAGAGCGTATTCAAGAGCAAGTAAATCAACAATTCCACAGTTCACAAAGCGTAATGGATTTTATGCAAAATCAATTAACTAAAGAACGGGAATTGATTATTCAACGTGATCAGCTTGAGGCGAAGAAACAAGATCTTGAACAACAGATTTTACGTTTAACACAACCAGATGGTTCAGAAGACCCACGTTTAAACCAACTTGCTGAAAAATTTGGCGGCGTGCTGTTATCTGAGTTGTATGATGATGTGGATATTAGCGATGCCCCTTATTTTTCTGCGTTATACGGTCCAGCTCGTCATGCGATTGTGGTGCGAGATTTAGAGGCAGTGAAGCCATTATTACAAGAGTTACAAGATTGCCCAGATGATCTCTATTTGATTGAGGGGGATCCAAACTCCTTTGATGATAGCGTGTTATCGGCACAAGAGTTGGAATGTGGTGTTGTTGTACAGGTTTCACAACGTGAATTACGTTATTCGACTTTCCCAGAAATTCCATTATTTGGACGTGCAGCACGAGAAAAACATCTAGAAACCTTACGTCAACAACGTGATGAAGTCGCAGAGCAGTTTGCGCAAATTTCATTTGATGTTCAGAAATGCCAGCGTTTACATCAACAACTTAGCCAATTTGTTGGCTCACATCTTGCATTAGCATTTGAAGTTGATCCAGAAGAATTAATGCGAGAAGCACAACAACAACGTAATGAAGTTGAACGTGAATTAGCCAAATTAACTGATCAAGAACAACAAGCACGCAGTCAGTTGGCAGAAGTTCGTCAACAGTTGCAACAACTGAATAAATTATTGCCGAATTTGGCGTTACTTGCTGAAGATAGTTTGCTAGAACAAATTGATGAATATCAAGCACAACTGGAAGTAGCAGAAGAAAATGCGGTGTATGTGCGACAAAAAGGGAACTTAATTGAGCAATTAGAACCGATTGCAACCGCATTGCAAAGTGATCCCGAACAGCACGATAGCTTACAAGCTGAATATCAACGTGCAGTGGAATTACAAAAACAAGTGCAACAACGTTTGTTTGCGGTGACAGATGTGGTAAGCCGTTTAGCACACTTTAGTTATCGTGAAAGTGCTGAAGTAGAAACTTCAGAATTAAGTGTGAAATTGCGTGAACGCTTAGAGCAGATGCAACAACAACGTGAGCAAAAACGCCAAGCATTGCAACAAGCACAAAATCAACTAAGCCAATATCAACAAGTATTGACAGGGTTAACCACTTCAAAAGAGATTAAGCAACAAACATTACAAGAGTTACTTGATGAAGTGGCACAATTAGGCGTAAAAGTTGATGCTGATGCCGAAATGCGGGCGAAAAATCGCCGTGATGAGCTTTATCAACAACTTTCCGTCAATCGTCAACGGTATAACTATCTTGAGAAACAGTTAGCGGTACTAGAGAACGGAACGGATAGTTTAACGAAGAGCTTGCGGAAATTAGAGCGAGATTATAAGGCACAACGTGAAGTTGTCGTGGCGGCGAAAGTGAGTTGGTGTGCAGTACAACGCCTATCTCGCCATAGTGATGTTGAAAAACGTTTACACCGCCGTGAGTTAGCTTACTTATCGGCTGAAGAGCTACGCTCAATGTCAGATAAGGCATTAGGGGCGTTGCGTAATGCAGTCGCAGATAATGAATACTTAAGAGATGCGTTGCGTTTATCAGAAAATTCGGCTAAACCTGAATATAAAGTGAAATTCTTTATTGCGGTGTATCAACATCTGCGTGAACGTATTCGTCAGGATATTTTGAAAACTGATGATCCGATTGATGCGATTGAACAAATGGAAGTTGAGTTAGCACGTTTAACAGAAGAGTTAACGAGCCGCGAACAAAAATTGGCGATTAGTGCAGATAGTGTTGCCAATATTATGCGTAAGACCATTCAACGTGAACAAAATCGGATTCGCTTATTAAACCAAGGATTACAAAATATTGCCTTTGGTCAGGTAAAAAGTGTGCGTTTAGTCGTGAATATTCGAGATACGCATGCGATGTTGCTAGATGCGTTATCGGGCAAACAAGCGGAATATGAAGATCTGTTTAATAATAATAAACTGACTTTCTCTGAAGCACTGGCTAAGTTATATCAACGTTTAAATCCGCATATTGATATGGGACAACGCAGCCCACAAACGATTGGTGAAGAATTATTAGATTATCGCCACTATTTAGATCTTGAGGTAGAGGTGTTCCGTGGTGCGGACGGCTGGTTGCGTGCGGAGAGTGGGGCATTATCTACTGGGGAAGCGATTGGTACGGGGATGTCGATCTTGTTAATGGTGGTACAAAGTTGGGAAGAAGAATCTCGCCGCTTACGAGGCAAAGAGATTGTTCCTTGTCGATTGTTATTCTTAGATGAAGCGGCACGTTTAGATGCAAAATCGATTTCAACCTTGTTTGAACTCTGCGATCGTCTTGATATGCAGTTATTAATTGCCGCACCAGAAAATATCAGTCCAGAAAAAGGAACGACTTATAAACTAGTGCGTAAGATTGCGCATAATCAAGAGTTTGTACACGTCGTTGGTTTGAAAGGATTTGGTACCACACACTAAATATCAGTAAAAAGAAAATGCGGCAAATGCCGCATTTCAGTTTACTGACAAAGTCATCTGAATTAATTTTTAGTTTGTTTTGCAGATAAATTAGTATTTCGTCTAAGTACAATCTACTTTTATTTACTCTTACTAAAAGTGGAACAACACAAACAGTCCTGCTTTTTAAATGCTACTTGCGAATAATATACGCTGTAGATCTTTGCTATTCTTCATTTCGTTAAGCTTTTTCTAGCGACAAAAAACAGATATTTTTCTACGAAAAATTAAACGTTTTTGCCATTGAATTTACAATCTAAGTGCAATAAAAAAGAAAGAGGAAAGAATATTTAAAACGAAATAACCTCAATTCACGCCAAAAGGGAAGAGAGCTATTTTTAAATTAACTAGCATCGTTCTCAGAAACATATTCTTGTACATTTCTGTATAAAACTTGTACTTTTCTTTGTCAATGTTGTATTTGTTATTTAAATAAATTAATGTACATATTATAGAAATGTGATCTTAAGCATAAATTTTTATTTACATAATGTGTACAATACCCCAAATGAATTACTAAGCGTTTTTTTGTTAAGGCAGTGTAGTAATAAATGGCTATGATAGAAAATTGACCTTTTATGAAGAGAGGTATCTTATGGCAATAAAACTTCAATATATTGATAAAGGCTTGACGGAGTGGAGGACGGGCTTAGATAATTTTGCTAGTCAGTCAGTCAGTCAGTCAGTCAGTCAGTCAGTCAGTCAGTCAGTCAGTCAGTCAGTCAGTCAGTCAGTCAGTCAGTCAGTCAGTCAGTCAGTCAGTCAGTCAGTCAGTCAGTCAGTCAGTCAGTCAGTCAGTCAGTCAGTCAGTAATAACTATCTCAACAATGCGTTAACTGCATTGAATCATCGAAATTTTGATAACTTAATTCCTCCTTCCCCAGATACAGAATTTTTATCATTCCCTTGTTTTCAAACTATTGGCACATATGGGTCAATAGATGGTCGCCTATTATCTGTGTATGCCTTTGATAGCTCAATTAGCGCTTCACGCAATTTAGTTATCCATACTTTCTTCACTACATATTAAGGACATATTATGAAAAAACGCACACAAAAATTTAAACTTTCTATTATTGCAACAGTATTAGTAAGTTGTTTATCCAGTCCTGTTTGGGCAGGGGATGTGACTATTACAAAAACCGTAGAAAATAAGTTAGACAAGAATATAGTCACAAATAGCAATGGTGGTATTTCTATTGTAGTAAGAGGTGGCAAGGCTGTTGCTATGTCGGATGAGAATAGTGAGCAAGCGATTAAGATTGAAGCAGAGGGGGATATTAATCTAGAAGGAAGTCACAGTATATATGACACAAGTACTGGCTTACCGAAAAAGAGCATTGTATTGAAAAGTCATGAAGGAGGTGTTGACCTTAAGAATAAGATAAGTATGCAGAATGCCAATGTTGCGATAGAAAGTAAGGGAGACATTCAACTTGATAATTCAATTCTAATTTGGGGTAATGCACAAGTTAATCTTAAAAGTCAGCAAAAGATTAACAGTGGTGATATTTCTGCTTACGGAGAGGAAGCCAGGGTTATACTTGATAATCATGAGGGAGAAGGAAGTATAAAAGTAGGGAGACTGTCTGCGTCTGGAAAGAATGCGTCAATTACACTTGATAATAATGTGGGTGAGAAGGGTATACAGGTAGGATCTATAACTACGGTTGGAGAGGGCACATCAGTTATCCTTACAAGTAAGCAGAAGATTAGCAGTGATTATATCTTTGCCTCAGGGAAGGGATCCTCGGTTAAGCTTGACAATAGCCAGGGAGAGGGAGGTATACAAACAGGATATATATCTGCTGTTGGAGCGAACGCATCAATTACACTTGATAGTAAGGGAAATGGAGATATACAAACAGGATATATATCTGCTGGTGGAGCGAACGCATCAATTACACTTGATAGT
Organism: Gallibacterium melopsittaci; assembly: GCF_042433085.1. Classification (NCBI taxonomy): domain Bacteria; kingdom Pseudomonadati; phylum Pseudomonadota; class Gammaproteobacteria; order Pasteurellales; family Pasteurellaceae; genus Gallibacterium; species Gallibacterium melopsittaci. The sequence continues at coordinate 99,656 of NZ_JBHLWA010000049.1, read as the reverse complement.
AAGGGAAATGGAGATATACAAACAGGATATATATTTGCTGGTGGAGCGAACGCATCAATTACACTTGATAGTAAGGGAAATGGAGATATACAAACAGGATATATATTTGCTAGTGGAGCGAACGCATCAATTACACTTGATAGTAAGGGAAATGGAGATATACGAACAGGATATATATCTGCTGTTGGAGCGAACGCATTAATTGCCCTTATGAGTAAAAAGAATATTAACAGTGAACATATAGAGGTCACTGGACTGAGTGCTTCTGTTGTGTTGAAAACCCAAGAAAACATAACTATTACTGATAGTTTATCTACAGTGGCGAAAAATAGTCCATATCGTCTAGGAATTCTCAATTATGGGAATACAGTCACTTTGGAGACGGCAAAGGATAATATCATTACCTTTACCAATAATTCACCTGTAAACATGCAAGTTTTTGGGGGTATTTTTGCTAGTGACTACTCAGGAACTGAAGGAGGTATTGTCACACTAAGTGCTACGAATAACCGTATTAGTGTTGAGGGAGCATCGACGGATGAGAAGTATTTGATAGTCGCAAAGTCAAGTAATCCTACATCAATGAACCGAGTGGAACTGATTGCAACGCAAGACAATTTATTAAAGATGGATAATCGCGCCTCTAAATTGTTATATGGTGTCTTTGCTAACAAAGGAGATGTCCGTTTGGTTGCTAAAGGTATCAATAGTCTCATCATAAGCAGAGATGAACAAGCAACTGAATCCGATTCTGGAGTGATTCCAACGGTGTACGGGTATAGGACAAGTGGTGTACAAGGCACTATCGAGGTGGAGGGGAAAGTGAATAACTTCTTATTGGATACACCTAATGTACGTACACGATATGGTGTATCGAGTAGTGCTGGAACGATTAATATTACAGCTACAGCAGGGGACAACCAATTCACCATCAGCAGTGATACGCAGTTTGATACGTCTCAAAGTGGAGGGGGCAATATATACGGTATTCTCAGCACGGCTGGAGGGAAATCTACCTTTAAGGCAAGTCGGTTTAATCAGCTTATTATTGGTAAAGAAGAGGGTATTGCAAAAGATACGATGAAATCTTCAGTATATGGTTTGTCTAGTGATGGAAGAGGTACTATTGAGCTTGAGGCAGCAGAAAACCATCTTTCTGTCAATGCTAATGCATGGAATGGTATTGTAGTTAAGACTTTTGATGCTGATTTTACAAGTGGCGGTATTCAACTGACGGCAACAGAAGCAGGTAACTTTATTACCCATCAAACTTCTGTTAATTCTACGCCTACCCAAGGAACTGAGGGTAACTTAATTAAAGCTCAGGGTAGCAATGTTACTTTAAGTGCACCCAATGGGATTAATCACCTCTCAGCGACTTTGCTCCTTAATCAAGCGCTGCCAGAAGATTTAAGGAATATCAAATCCCTCTATCGTGGTATAACGGCTTGGCGTGGTAATGAGGTAAAACTTTCGGCAAAAGCCAATACTATCCAGTTATATAGTGAAGGCAGTGGCTTAGGGTTAGGGTATCAAAGTACGGATGGTGTTCTTCGTAATACACATACTTTGCAATCCATTGGGGTGCTTGCTACAGGTGTAGATAAAGCTGGTAAAGGGATAGCAGGTGCTACAGCTCAGCTGATTGCTTCTGCAGGGGATAACACGGTGGATATGCAGTTACGTGTTCATGGTGAGGTTTATGGTGTGGTATCTCAGCATGAGAGCAAGGTGCTTTTATCCGCAGAGCAGGGACGAAATCTTATTACGGTTATCAATCCAGATATTAATACTCCGCAAATGCCATTGCTTGATAGCAAGTTGGTTTATCGTATTGGTCTTCATAACAGTGGCAACAGTACGCTCAAATTGAATGCTAAAGAAAATAGGATTAGCATTGGAGGAAATCCAACCATCCAAACAGGTATCTTCACAGGTTCCGAATCCTCTACCGAGTTGCTAGCTAGTACTGGTGATAATCACGTCATCGTGAAAAATGCGATGCTAGGTTCTCGGGGACTTGAAGTTAAGCCTGATATTATTACGTCTACGTCGAATCAACAATCACTTACCCTTAATGCCCCGAATGGGAATAATATTATTGAACTCTCTGGTGATAGCCAAGATTTAGCCATTATTAATGCCTCACCCGTGTTGAAACAAAGAGAAGATTATCTTAGGGGTGAAGGAACGACAGGGGCTTTTGCTTCTGATAAGGGGTCTATGCTTACTCTTCGTGCTAAAAATAATATTATTCAGCAAACGCTTCCCGAAAATACGGAGCATTTGAAACATTATGGGGCATCTGCAAGAGATGAAAGCCGTATTGTCTTGGAAGCACAAGAGCGTAACCAACTGACGGGTGCGAACATCGGTGTGAGTGCGAATACTAAAGCACACATTGAGTTAGTAGCACCTCATAATACCGTGTTAGCATCCAAAACAGCCGTCAGAAGTAGCTATGAGGGGGTAGCGAGTATTGAAGGGGAACTGAATATTGCGGCACCTGTGGCAGCGGTTGCTTTTTCGGCAGGTCAAGTGCAGTTAAATTACTCACAATCTAGTCGTATACAAGGCCATATGTGGGCTGATAATGGACAGATTGAGGTGAAGTCACACGGTAGTACCTTATTGATGAAAGGGGATTCCCAAGCGATTAATGGTGGTTTGGTGGCATTAAATCTTACCCCGAATAGTTACCTTGAGGGGCGTATAGATAACTTTAATGCCTTTGCGAATGCACAGCATAATGCTTTATTCCCTATGATTCAGGACTCTTTAAATCCAGCCGCAATAGCAAATAGTGCTGGTACTGTTAATCTTAATCTAGCAAAAGATTCGCTTTGGATGATGACAGGGCAGAGTTGGGTAAGTCAATTAGGCGGAGAAGGAACGGTTGATCTCAATAGCCAAACAGAAGGTCGTGCTCTTCATATTGATAAATTGGCAGGAGCAAATCGTTTCCTTATGCAATTAAATAAAGACGGCGTTCATAGTGATATGTTATATGTCAAGGAGGGAACAGCAACACCGCAAGATGTGGTGATTAAGAATCTTCCAGAGGTGGTCAATAGCATGGATTATGGTGATAGGCTACGCTTTGCGACGGTACAACGATCACAGAATGAGTTTGTTAATGGTAAGGTATATGCCACCACAGAAGATCGCCTCTTTAGACAAGCCTTAAGAGTGGAGTATTCGGACCAAGCAACAGACCCAGATAATACAGTGGAGTATAACCAAGCATTTAACGGTCAAGAGATGACACAAGAGAAAGCGGGGGATGTATATAGTCAGGAATATGGTGGTGCAGGAAGCCAAAATGTCTATTTAGTGAAATCTCGTGATAATCATCCAAGCCGAAATACAACTGACATTGGTGATATGTTTGATGCTACAGCCTATTATGGTTTTATGTTAGATACCTATACCAAACGTGAGGGAGAAAGGGCTTACTCTTTATTGGACAAAAAAGAAGGCGCATGGGCAAGGGCAACGCATACACGCTTAACACAATCAGGCGTATTTAGCTTCAATAATAATGACTATGAAATCGGTTATGACAAATTTAGTCGTAATGAAGAGGAGAAGAAACGGAAATGGGGTTTAAGCTTCACATATAGTCATGCAAAAGCATCGTTGGATAATGAGTTCAGTAAAGGACGGATAAAGAAATACGTTTTAAGTCTTTACAACACTAACCAACGTCAGAATGAAGAGGGCGATGACAGTTATTACAATGATAACGTGTTAAGGATAGGTGCTTTACATAATCACTATGATGCCGTGATGAGAAATGGTCAATTATGGGGACGAGGGGATTATAAGAATTATCTTTTGAGTGCCAGCACAGAACACGGTTATCGTAAATTTATCGATGATGACAAACGTTGGTATATCGTACCACAAGCACAATTACAATTTGCGTATTTGACAAGTGCGGATTATCGCACCAGTAATGATATTGAAGTGAAACTTAGTCATACAAAGAGTTTAATTGGCCGTGTAGGTATGGATGTTGTCAGATGGTTAGATGAAACTGGTGATAATCGTCTTTATGTGAAAGGCAATATTCTGCATGAATTTTTAGGTAAACGAAGCTTCAATGCGAAAGACAGAACAGGGGCTTATCAGAATAGCTGGAATACTCGCGGTACGTGGTATGCGGTTGGCGTTGGTTATAATGCTCATGTAAGTGAAAAAACCAATGTGTTCATTGATGCCGAAAAAGAGTTTGGTCATGGAAGAGCAGGTTCTTATAATCTTCGTTTAGCGATTTCATGGCAGTTTAAATAAAGGTTGCTCTCTATAAAGCCAAATCGCCTGATGTGTTATGCTTCAGGCGATTTTTTTTATTACTTAACAAACTTCTCCAAATCAGGTTTAAAGTAGTTTTTACCTTTTTTAATTTTGCCGTTTTCATCAAAAACAGCTTTGCCATCTTCAAATTTAGACTAATTTGAGTCGTTGACTTCAGCAAAAGCGGAGGAGAAGTCAAAGCCTGCCATATAAGCAACGCCAGTTGCGGTAACAACTTGATCAGCAAGTGAATCTAGGACTTCGACTTTATGTTCATGGGTTAATTGGGTTAAACGTTCTACTTGTTTATTTTGTTTATAGCTATTGGCAAGAATTTCAAGATTATGTGCCATTTCAGAATGACCGAGTGCATCTAACATTTCGACCACTTCTTCAAAATGACAGCCAATTTGTACGGAAAGATCTTTTAATTCTGGGTGAGGTTTTGCTTCTTTGAACCAATCGAGAGTACGTTGTAATTCATTCTGTTTTTCCATAGGTGTTCCTTTAAATGATTGAAAGGTGTTGTGATAAATGCTGCCATTAGATACTAAAACCAGAAGAAACGCAATTTGACCAAATGATCAAATTGCGTGTTGTTGCTGTTTTAGCGATAAGTGATTTGCTCTGGTTGGCTTAAATGGATTTTTGTTTGAGCTAACTGGGTTTCTGCAATTAATTTACCTTGACGAATGGAATAACGAGTTGGCACCTGACGGCGAACTGCATCAAAACCATTTTCAGCAGGTAAGATCACAAGATTAGCCACTTGCCCTTCAAGAATGCCATAATCTTTAATTCCTAATGTTTTGGCACTATTGTGGGTGATTAAATTTAATCCACTATTAATTTGACCATATCCCATTAATTGGCAAACGTGTAATCCCATATGTAAAACTTGTAACATATTCGCTGTACCTAATGGATACCAAGGATCGAATACATCGTCATGACCAAAACAGACATTCATTCCATTTTCAAGTAACTCTTTCACCCGTGTAATCCCTCGGCGTTTAGGATAAGTATCAAAACGACCTTGTAGATGAATATTGACTAATGGATTAGCGACAAAATTGATACCAGAGAGTTTTAATAAACGGAATAGGCGAGAAGCATAGGCACCATTATAAGAGTGCATCGCAGTCGTATGGCTAGCAGTAACTTGATCACCCATTTCATATTTAAGCGCTAAGGCTGCAACGGTTTCAACAAAACGAGATTGCTCATCATCAATTTCATCGCAATGAATATCTAATGGTTTGTGATAACGGCGTGCAATATCGAATGCGATTTGCATCGATTGCACCCCATATTCACGAGTGAATTCAAAATGTGGAATGCCACCGACGATATCAGCCCCCATTTCCATTGCTTGTTCAAGTAACGCTTCACCATTTGGGTAAGAGAGGATACCTTCTTGTGGAAAGGCGACAATTTGTAAATCTACCCAAGGAGCAACTTCTGCTTTGACCTCTAACATTGCTTTCATAGCGGTTAATGTTGGATCGGAAACATCCACATGAGTACGAACGAATTGCACACCATTTGCGATTTGCCATTTTAAGGTTTTCCAAGCACGTTGTTTTACATCTTCGTGGTTGAGCATAGATTTTCGTTCGGCCCAACGTTCAATTCCCTCAAATAATGTACCAGATTGATTCCAGTTAGGTTGTCCAGCAGTTTGTGTGGCATCTAAATGAATATGTGGTTCGATAAATGGCGGATAAATAATGCCATTTTCGGCATCTAATACTTCTGTTGTTACATTGATTGGTGCATCATTGGGTAGAATTTGTTGAATACGGCCATTTTCTATGAATAACTGCCATAGACCTTGGCGATCTGGTAGATGAGCATTTTTGATTAACATCTTGATTTCCTTTTCTTATATAACTGAAATTAAGCGAATTTTTTACGTAATAATGGATTTAATACAAGGTAAGCAATCGCACCACTGATTACCGCATTCACAGGAATAATACCGGGTAAGAATTTACCACAAGCTACTCCAACACCGACTGCGACAATTGCTGCCCAGTTAATATTGACAAAATGTGCTTGTTCAAAATTTTGATAAGCATGGCGACGGGTTAAGTAGTCGGCAATTAGGATACCGCCAATAGGTGGAATCGCTGCTGATAAGAAGGTTAACCAACCAACGAAGTTATTGTATAGCCATAATGCACATAAGGTACCAACAATCCCATTAATAACAGATAAAATTCGGCTACTCACGCCAGTAATATTGGCAAAGCCCAAACCAGAAGCGTAGAGAGCATTATCGTTTGTTGTCCAAATATTTAATCCCAAAACAATAATTGCAGGCAGTAATAAACCTTGTGCCACCATAACATCAGAAATATCTGCCATACCTTTTACTGCTGCACCAGCAGCACCAAATATAAACATTAGTGAGTTACCTAAGAAGAAAGCAATCATAGTAACTAAAACCGTATATTTGGCTTGTTTGCCAAAGCGTACAAAATCAGCGGTTAATGTACCTGCACTAATAAAAGAACCAACAACTAAGGTAATAGCTACTGAGAGAGACATTGGCTCTTTTGGCATTAATTGCTGTAAGGTTGCTAGTCCGCCAGCATCATGAATGGCTAAATAAACTGAATAACCACCGAGTAAAGCGATAGAAGGCACGGCAATCACTGAGAGAGCGGTTAATGCTGAAATACCAAAAAAGACAGTAATTGTCATTAATGCCCCAGAGATTAAGATCAATAAGTTCACATCAATTCCAGTAAATTTATTGACAGGAATCGCAAACATAGCAACCCCAACGCCAAACCAACCTACTTGAGTACCGCCCAATAAAGCAGAAGGTAGCCAAGATCCTTTTACGCCGAAAGAATAACGTGCCAGAATATGGGTAGTTAAGCCTGTTTTGGCACCAATGTAACCGAGAAATGAGGTGTAAATGCCTAACATTAAGTTCCCAATAATCACAGCAAGGAAAAAGTTGTGATAAGTAAGGGATGTGCCTAATGTACCGCCTGTCCACATACTGGCAGAGAAAAAAGTAAGCCCCAACATAACAAATGTTAGGGCTACTATTCCTTTACGTTCAGAGGCAGGAACGGGTTTCAGACTATAGTTGTCAGTTGACATAATGATCACTCCTTAAATGATAGATGATGTGTGTTGTTGCGTTGCTTATTATAGAGCCAACTGCCATGGAATGAAATGCGGTTTGAGGTGGAGTAGAACAATTAAATTTGTTTTACAGATATTTGAAAAAAGCTATTAGGCTAGCTATTATCGAATAGTTTTAAAAATAAGAAGGATAAGAAAATGCAACATAACAATGACGATATTATTATTCGAGTCGCAACATTAGACGATGCACCTGCAATTTTAGCGATTTATGCCCCTTATGTTGAAAAAACAGCGATTACATTTGAATATGACGTACCGAGTTTAGCGGAATTTCAAGCTAGAATGAAAAAAACGTTAACCAAATATCCGTATATTGTGGCAGAAAGAGCAGGTGAAATTGTGGGTTATGCTTATACTAGCGCATTTGTAGGTCGTGCAGCTTATGATTGGGCAGTTGAAACAACGATTTATTTGAAAGAAACGCAAATAAAATCTGGTTTAGGTAAGAAACTTTATACGGCAATCGAGAACATTTCTAAAGCACAACATATTTATAACTTAAATGCCTGTATCGGTTATCCAGAAAAAGAAGATCAATATTTGACAAAGAATAGTGCAGACTTCCATCACCATTTAGGTTATCGCTTAGTGGGTGAGTTTCGTAAATGTGGCTATAAATTTGGCACTTGGTACAACATGGTGTGGATGGAGAAGTTTTTAGCGGAACATCCTGAAAAACCTGAACCTGTTATTTGGTTTCCGCAGTTAAAGCGAGAAACTTTATTAGGGCTAGGTATCCAATCTAGATAACTACTATTTTGTGATGGCAATCACGTCTTTTAGATTGTGCTTCTTTTATACTTTTTTCTTTATCAATAAAAAGGGGATTTATTATGAAACGTTTTTATAAATTAACCATTGTTGCTGTATCTCTATTTACAGCATGGAATGCTGCAGCAACACAATCAGCAGATGTTTTACAACCTCAGATTGAATATCAACAGTTAGTTAATCAACGACAAGTAGTTGATGATCTTTTGGCACAAGCTGTTGAGATTCAGAAATCACCAGCACGTGTTTCTGATGCAGGATTTACGGCGAAATTACCAAGCAATATGGAGCGTATTGCCGATATTTTATTAACAGCACATAAATTAGAACCATACCGTATTGATTTTGTTTTAGGTGCAGCCAATGCCTATATTTATAATGGCAATGTGGATAAAGCGATTGATTTATATCAACAAGCGTTAGAAATTGCACCAGATGATGTTAAAACGAATATGTATCTTGCGAGTTGGTACCGTTACAAAAATGATGAAGCAAATAGCCAAAAATATTTGCAACATTTAGAAAAAATTGCACCAGAAAAAGCCGCAATTTTAAAACAGACTTTTGCTACTATCGATAAAATTGCTAAAGCACCGATTGTTGATAAATCTAATACAAAATTAACTAACCATGATGCGATTATTACTTTAGGGTATGCACTCAATCCTGATGGTAGTATGCATGACATTTTGATCCAGCGTTTACAGAAAACTTTAGAATTAGCAAAACAAAATCCAGAAGCGTTGATTATTGTAACAGGTGGTGTGCCGAAAAATAATCAAACAGAAGGTAATTTGATGAAGAAATGGTTGATTGAGCAAGGTATAGATGCAAATAGAATTTTTGCTGATAATTATGCTCGTTCTACCGTAGAAAATGCACTTTATTCTCGTTATACCTTAGCTCATCATAAAATTAAACATGCAATTTTAATTAGTTCTGGTAGCCATGTTCGCCGTGGGCAAACTTTATTTGAATTAGCGACTCGTGAATCTGGTCCGCAAGGTATTACCTTTGAATCTGTTGCAGCCTTGGATAAGCCAATTGAAGAATTACAAAAAATTACGCCAAAAGATTTACTTGGAATTTATCGAGATAGTTTAATTACGATTGGATTACCAATGTTTAATAGTGGTGTACTAAGAGATTAATTTTATGAGCTGGCTAGAAAAATCTAGCCAGTTTTTTAATCCTATTTTTATATTTATTTAGAAAAACTATGCAAAATTTACCAGCATTAATCTTAATTGATATTCAACAAGGATTTGATATTCCTAATTATTGGGGTGAGGAAAGAAATAATCCAAATGCAGAAGAAAATGCGGCATTACTGTTACAGCATTGGCGTAAGCAAGGTTATCCAATTTTTCATATTCAACACTGTTCCCAAAATCCGCACTCTTGCTTGTTTGCTACACATAGTGGATGTCAATTTAAACCTTTAGTTGCACCTCAACCAGATGAAGTTGTCATTCAAAAAAATGTTAATAGTGCTTTTATTGGAACTGATTTAAAACAGTTATTAGATGAACAACAGATTAAACAAGTTGTGATAGCAGGGTTAACGACCGATCATTGTATTTCAACTACAACGAGAATGGCGGGAAATTATGGTTATGAGGTGTTTTTAGCTGCTGATGCAACAGCAACGTTTGATCGAAAAGGTATAAATGGAGAGAGATTTTCTGCACAATTAATACATGATACGGCGTTAGCCAGTTTACAAGGTGAGTTTGCTACCGTATTGGATACTACTGATCTCTTACGATTATTTGTAAAAAGTAAGTAAGTTCTCAAGCTAAATTTTTCTAAAAATTTATCGTGTGAAAGAAAAAACAACAAAAAATAAAAAATATTGTGGGCGAGATCATATCTTTGTTATCTGATGATAGGTTTTATACTAAAAAAAGAGTATAAATAAACTATTCGCAGGGTGAGGAATTGAAAAAAGCGCAAACGATTTCCTTCCCGTTGTTTAGCGATATGGTTGTACTTATTTTGGAGAATCTCATGGATTCGATAGTTAACTCCTCTCACGGACAGTTGTCTGAACGATCTCAATTAGAGCAAGATGCTAAAACCTTAGGAATTGCCCCTGATTATTACAGCTTAGAAGGGGAAAAGATTGAGGTGGATAATGCAGTATTAACAACATTAATTGAATGGCTTAAACCTCACACTTCTATTTCTTCTGATCACTTTAAAAATATTTTTGTTATCAATGCCGAATCAGTTGCTCGCCTAGATTGGGAAAAATTACAATTTGCCAACGATGAATACCCGCAACAACTCTATAATGAACAACAACAAAATATTGACAACAGTTGGCGACTTGAACCACAGCAATACCTTGAATTGATGCCTTTACCAATGGGGTACTATTGTTTGGTCACCAATTACGCTCGTTATCGCTTACTGGTTGCACCGAACAAAACCTATCAATCACCCTTATTGAATAATCAACAAAAGGTGAGTGGATTAAATGTGCAGTTATATAGTTTACGATCTGATGAGAACTGGGGAATTGGCGATCTCGGTGATTTACAAAAATTAGCACAAGAATTTGCACGAGATGGGATTGATTTTATTGGGATTAATCCTTTACATGCGCTTTTCCCAGCCCATCCTGAATGGGCAAGCCCATATAGTCCTTCTTCTCGCCGTTGGTTAAATCCAATTTATTTAGCCATTGACTCGTTACCAGAAATGGCTTCATCTGTAGCAGTAGAATGGCGCCATAGTGCAGAAACTGAGAAAGTTTTATTAGCATTACGTGAAACAGCTTGGGTCGATTACTCATTGGTTTGGCAGACTAAATTGGCAGCTTTACGAGTCGCTTATCAGGCTTTTAAACGAGAAGGGAGTTTAGCTTATCGCCGTCAGGCTTTTGCGCAATTTGTTGCAGAACAAGGGAAAGCCCTTTATTTACATGGTTTATTTGAAGTTCTCGATCGCACATTTACACAAGAACAAGAAGATGAAGAGAATTTGGCAGGTTGGTTAGCTTGGGAGAAAGCATATCAAGATCCTGATAGTGAAGTGGTGCAGCAATTTGCCGAACAACATAGTAAGCAGATCGAATTTTATATGTGGTTGCAATGGTTAATGCAAGATCAGCTTGAGGCAGTAAAACAGACATTTGCACAATCTGGGGTCAAACTTGGCTTATATGGTGATCTTGCAGTTGGTGTTGCACGAGGTGGTTCAGATACTTGGGCAAACCGTACAGCTTTCTGTTTGCAGGCTTCGGTCGGCGCACCACCAGATGAATTAGGACCAGCAGGACAAAATTGGCAATTACCGCCATTACATCCGACAGTATTGCGTGCAGAAGGCTATGCCACATTGATTAATTTATGGCGTGCCAATATGCAGCATTATGGGATTTTACGCATTGATCATGTAATGGCGTTATATCGTTTATGGTGGATTACACAAGGCTCGAATGCAGCGCAAGGGGCTTATGTACATTATCCAATCGAGGAGCTTATTTCAATCCTCGCGATTGAAAGCCAACGGCAGCAATGTTTAATTGTGGGCGAAGATCTTGGGATTGTGCCACCAGAAGTTAGACAATGGTTAGATCGTTATGGCATTTATTCTTATGCGGTGATGTATTTTAGTAAAACCTATGATGGTTATCTGTTGCCAGAGCATTACAAACCGAATGCGATTGCGGTGGTGAGTACACATGATGTTGCGCCATTACATGGATTCTGGCAAGGAACCGATTTACATACGATGTATCAGTTAAATGTGCTACAAGAGGCACAATATCAACGAGCATTACAACAGCGCACAGAAGATAAAGTGCGTTTTGTACAAACCTTAAAACAAGCCAAATTATTAGCAACATTACCACAAGACTTGCAACTTACCGATGAATTAAACCTTGCAATTCATCAACTAGGGGCAGCGAGCCGTAGCCAATTATTTGCGATTCAACCAGAAAATCTGCTTGGAATTGAATCTTCTTTTAATATTCCAGGTATTTCTAGAGCGTATCCAAATTGGCGTTATCGTTTACCAGTATCGTTACTTGATAACCAAGTTTGTCAAAAATTACATCATTTCTATCGACAAATTATTTCTGCACGTCAACAACTCGCTATTAATGCAGTAGCAGAGTGCTATCAAGATAATCTTAAACTTATGCTATTAGGGGATAATATGATTACCGTCGATTATAACCAAATCGATCAGTTATTTAATGCCGTACACGGCGATCCATTCTCATTCTTAGGTGCACATACCTCTGCACAAGGTTTAATTATTCGTGCGTTAATACCAAATGCAAAAAGTGTTGCCGTTTATAATCGACAAAAAAATCACTGTTTATCTGATATGCAAATGGTGGATGAACGAGGTTTCTTTATTGCGTTATTGCCACGAGCTACCGCTGATCTCCATTATTTATTTAAGATTGATTATGGCAATGGTGCAGAGCCAATTTATCAAGAAGATCCTTATCGTTTCCCATCTTGTTTATTTGAATTAGATAATTGGTTATTGAAAGAGGGAACACATCAACGTCCATATGAAGCAATGGGGGCACACTTAACAGAAAATAGTTATGTATCAGGCGTGAATTTTAGTGTGTGGGCACCGAATGCACGGCGTGTTTCTGTGGTAGGTGATTTTAACCAATGGGATGGTCGCCGTCATGTGATGCGTTTCCATCGGGAAAGTGGCATTTGGGAAATCTTTATTCCTGAAATTGGTGAAGGTTGCTTATATAAATTCGAAATATTGGATGCCAACGGGGCTATCCGTTTGAAATCGGATCCTTATGCGTTTGGTACACAACTTCGTCCAGAAACCGCATCAGTTGTCACAAAACTGCCACCAAAACAACCGTATAATGCAGAAAGAGCAAAAGCGAATGCCGTTGATGCCCCAATTAGTATCTATGAAGTGCATTTAGGTTCTTGGCGACGAAATTTGGCGAATAATTATTGGTTAAATTATCAAGAAGTCGCTGATGAATTAATTCCTTATGTGAAGGAAATGGGCTTCACTCATATTGAATTGTTGCCATTATCGGAATTTCCATTTGATGGTTCTTGGGGTTATCAACCATTAGGTCTATATGCGCCAACACGCCGTTTTGGTGATGCCCAAGGATTGTGTTATTTCCTTGAAAAAGCACATCAAGCAGGGATTTATGTGTTGTTAGATTGGGTTGTAGGGCATTTCCCAACAGATGAATATGGTTTAAGCAAATTTGATGGTACAGCACTCTATGAGCATGCCGATCCTCGAGAAGGCTATCATCAAGATTGGAATACCTTAATTTATAACTTTGGGCGTAATGAAGTTCGTAATTATTTAACAGGAAATGCGTTGTATTGGATTGAGCGTTATGGCTTTGATGGTTTACGAGTCGATGCAGTGGCTTCAATGATTTATCGTGATTATAGCCGTTCTGATGGAGAGTGGATTCCAAACCAATATGGTGGACGAGAAAATTTAGAGGCGATTAATTTCCTCCAACGTACCAATGCGTTATTGCAGAATGAACAGCGAGGTGTGTTGTCAGTAGCGGAAGAGAGTACTTCATTTGCTGGTGTAAGCCATGCGACGGAAAATGGTGGTTTGGGCTTCCAATTTAAATGGAATATGGGTTGGATGAATGACACATTACGCTATATGAAACTCGATCCAATTTATCGTAAATATCACCATAACTTACTCACATTCGGCATGATGTATCAATATAGCGAAAATTTTGTATTACCGTTGTCGCATGATGAAGTCGTACATGGTAAAGGTTCATTGCTCACGAAAATGCCAGGCGATTGTTGGCAAAAATTTGCGAATTTACGGGCTTACTATGGCTATATGTGGGGGTTCCCAGGTAAGAAATTATTGTTTATGGGTAATGAATTTGCTCAAGGTAGAGAGTGGAATTATCAAGAAAGTTTAGATTGGTTCTTACTCAATGAAGAACATGGCGGTTGGCATAATGGCGTACAACGTTGGGTGCGAGATTTAAATCATACTTATCAACGTTATCCAGCATTATGGCAACAAGATCAGCACCCAAATGGTTTTGAATGGCTAGTCGTGGATGATGCGGATCAATCTGTTTTGGTGTTTGCTCGTTATGCGAAAAGTGGTGAAACTTTAGTTGTCGTTTGTAATTTTACGCCTGAAGTACGACATAACTATCGTTTTGGTGTGAATAAAGGTGGTTTTTATCGTGAAATTTTAAACTCTGATGATCCAAGTTATATGGGAAGTGGTGTACATAACTCAGGGGGACTTTGGAGTGAAAAAATTGCTAGCCATGGCAAGAAGTATTCATTAAGTGTTGAAGTGCCTCCGCTCGGTGCAGTCTATTTTGTATTAGAAAATGAAATAGTTGATGAAGAGGATACTGCCAGGAGTGAAGCAGACGTTGTGGTAGAAGTAGAACAAAAAGCAATTAAAAAAGCGGCAAGAAAAACGGTAACAACAGGTACAAAAACAGCGAATAAATCGCCAAAAGTAAAAACGGCTACTACCAAAAAACGGACAACAACGAGAAAGGCTGTCAAAAAATAATAGGGATTTTATATGACACCAACACGAGAGACATTTATTGGTTATCAATATCCGCTTGGATATAGCATGACGGAGTATCAAGGGTACAAAGGGGTGAATTTTGTTATTGTCGCTCCGCATGCTACACAGGTGTGGTTATGTTTATTTGACGAACAACAACAGGAAACTCGTTATCCAATGTATCGTCATCATGACTGTTTTAGTCTATTTGTAACCAATATTCCGCTTGGACAACAGTATGGATTTCGTGTAGATGGTGGGCATGAGCAAGGTAATTGTTACAACGTTACAAAATTGCTATTAGATCCTTACAGTCGATTAGTAGTAAATGTTCCTGAATTTAAAACCGAACAACAGTTAGTGCCTTTTTTATGGGATAACCAACAAGATAATGCAGCGTTAGCAGCAAAAAGTGTGGTGGTAGATACGGCATTTGATTGGGAAAATGACAAACCACTAAGAACTCCTTGGTCACAAACTATTATTTATGAATTACATATTAAAGGATTTTCTCAATTAAACGATCGCATTCCTGCTACTTTACGAGGAACATTTGCTGGATTAGCTGATCCTGTAAATGTGGCATATTTACAAAAATTAGGGATAACTGCAGTAGAGTTATTGCCAATAACGTTGCATTTAGATGAACCTCGTTTGCAGAGAATGGGGAAAAAGAATTATTGGGGCTACAATGTTTTAGCACATTTCGCGCCAGATCAAAGATTTTCTACCTCAAAAGAGGTATTATTGGAATTAAAATCTTTAATCAAAACCTTACATCAAGCAGGAATAGAAGTGATTTTAGATGTTGTGTTTAACCATACGGCAGAAAATGATATTGCAGGTCCAACATTGTGCCAACGTGGGATTGATAATCGCCTTTATTATTGGCATGACCAACATCATCATTACTGTAATTGGACAGGATGCGGTAATAGTTTAAATCTTTCTGAACCTCGCGTTTTACAATGGGTAATGGATTGTTTGCGTTATTGGGTGACAGAATTTCATATTGATGGTTTTCGTTTTGATTTAGCGTCATTGTTAGGTAGAACGCCTGAGTTTAAACAAAATGCAGCACTATTTTCAGCAATGGCACAGGATCCACTGTTAGCGCAGTGCAAAATGATTGCAGAGCCTTGGGATGTAGGAATAGGTGGTTATCAATTAAGTGGTTTTCCACATTTTTTTAGTGAGTGGAATGACCGTTTTCGTAATGATATGCGTCGTTTTTGGTTGAATGATAGCCAAGAATTAAGTGCGTTAGCGTTACGTTTTGCGGGAAGTGCTGATCTCTTTCAATATAAAGGACGTACAGTACGTAGTTCTATTAATTTTATAACCGCACATGATGGATTTAATTTGCAGGATTTAGTGAGTTATAACCAGAAACATAATCATAATAATGGTGAAGACAACCGAGATGGTGATAACCACAACTTGTCGTTTAATCACGGTGAGGAAGGAACAAGTAATAATCCTGAGATTCTGCAACAACGCTTGTTAAGTAAAAAAGCGTTATTTGCAACACAATTATTGGCGTTAGGAACACCAATGATATTGGCTGGAGATGAAATCGGACACAGCCAACAAGGCAATAATAATTGCTATTGCCAAGATAATGAGTTGACCTGGTTGAACTGGCAAGCAGCTGATCATTCGTTACAACAGTATGTAGCAGAGCTTATTACCTTACGAAAAGAAATGGCGTCAGCAGGAATTTATGATGATTGGTGGCATACAGACAATGCACAATGGTTTCGTGCAGATGGCCAACCAATGCAGACGCAAGATTGGCATCAAGGACGTAGCTTAATGTTGTTATTACAAGGAAAGTATCTATTACTTTTTAATGCTAATCGTACGAGTCAACTTTTCCATTTACCTGAAGGAAATTGGCAAAAACGATTTGGCGAAGGGCTTGAGCTACAACAATCACGAGCGATTGTTGCACAACTCGGAATCGTAATCTTAACGCAGTCACTGTCTTAACATTGAACATTACAGGAGAATATTATGAGCGCAGCAACCACAAATAAATCTATTCCAACGCGAGAAAGTATCGCCAATGATACATTGGTATTAATTTTAGCTGGTGGTAGAGGTTCTCGTTTACATGAAATGACCGATCGTCGTGCAAAACCAGCGGTGTATTTTGGTGGTGCACATCGTATTATCGACTTTGCTTTATCAAACTGCTTAAACTCTGGTTTATTGAAGATTGGGGTAATTACGCAATATGAAGCACACTCATTATTGCGTCATTTACAACATGGTTGGTCGTTCTTACCTCGTGAACGTGGGCATTTTGTGGATATGCTTCCTGCGCGTCAACAATTAAATGATTCTACTTGGTACCGTGGAACAGCGGATGCAGTATGGCAAAACGTACCAATTATGAAAGAGCATTATCGTCCAAAATATGTATTAATCCTTGCAGGGGATCACATTTATAAAATGGATTATATGCGTATGATCGAGGATCATATTGAGTTTGGTGGTAAAGCGACCGTTGGCTGTATTGAAGTGCCAAGAGAGGATGCTAAAGCGTTCGGTGTTATGGCAGTGGATGAAAAACTGCAAGTAAAAGCCTTTATTGAAAAACCAAATGATCCACCTGCAATGCCAGATAAACCAAATTCATCTTTAGCTTCAATGGGGATTTATGTATTCGATGCAGATTATCTCTATGAAATTCTAGAAAGAGAAGCAAGTTACGAAAATACTTCTCACGATTTTGGTAAAGATATTATTCCTGCAATGGTGGAAGAGGGTTTACTCTATGCTCATCCATTTGAACGTTCAAGCAAAGGTAGAAATACACAAGGTTTAATTTACTGGCGTGATGTGGGAACACTAGAAAGTTACTGGTCAGCTAATATTGACCTTGTGAGTGAAAAACCGCAACTCAATATGTTTGATAAAAACTGGCCAATTCGCACTGTGCCAAAACAAACATTACCAACAAAATTCTTCTATAAGCATCCACATAAACAAACCATTGATAATTCATTGATTGGTGGTAGTGGCGTTATTATTGATGCAGAAATTAGTAATTCAGTTTTATTTGATCATGTCCGTGTTGAAGAGGGATCAAAAATTGAATATGCCGTTATTCTGCCTCAAGTTAAGATAGGTAAAAATTGTGTCTTACGCCGTTGTATTATTGATCGTAATTGTCATATTCCAGATGGAATGCAAATTGGGGTTGATTTAGAGCTTGATCGTCAACGTTTCAGAATTAGTAGCCAAGGTAATATTGTGTTAGTTACTGAACCAATGTTAGAAAAATTGCTTGCAAAACAACAAGCGGAAGAAGAGCCAGCGGATGCTTAACGCTACATCCTCTATAACTAATGCATAATGATATCCACTTTTTCGCGGACATCAGTAACGGAAAAGTGGATATTTTCTCAATAAAACAAGGATCTTATTTAATAATGAAAGTACTTCATATCTGTTCAGAACTTTATCCATTGATTAAAACCGGCGGTTTAGCAGATGTTATGGGTGCATTACCTTTTGCACAACAAGCAGAGGGTATGGATGTAAGAGTAGTATTACCGATGTATCCTACGGTTGCGGAAAAATTGCCACAGCATGAACATTCGTTGCATCTCTTTACCTTTGCAGGTCATATTGAAATTCGCCATGCAGAATATCAAGGCATTGGGATTTATTTAATTAATGCTCCACACTTATTTAATCGAGCAGGTAATCCTTATCATAATGAATATTATCAAGATTATGCCGATAACTATTTACGTTTTGCGATTCTTGGTTGGGTTGGCGCAGCATTAGCCGCTGGTGCAGATACTTGGTGGGGGGAGGCAGATGTTTTGCATATGCACGACTGGCAAGCTGGTTTAGCAGGGGCTTATGCAGTCGCTTGGAATTTACCTGTGAAAAAAATCTTCACCATTCATAATTTAGCTTACGCTGGATTATTTGATGCTCGCCATATGGCGGAATTGCAATTACCACACCATTTCTTCCATGTTGATGGGTTAGAATTTTATGGGCAAATTTCTTATCTGAAAGCTGGTTTATATTATGCCGATGAAATTACTGCAGTGAGTCCAACCTATGCACGTGAAATTACCGATCCAAGTATGGCATATGGTTTTGATGGTTTATTACAGACTCGAGCAGCACAACATCGTTTGCATGGCATTTTAAATGGCGTAGATGATCAGGTGTGGAATCCTGCGACTGATCCAAACCTCGAAAAAACGTATAAAATTGGCAAGATGCAAGGTAAGAAAAAAGATAAAGAGGCTTTGCAAGCAGAATTTGGTTTAGCACAAAATCCAGATGCCCCTTTATTAGTGATGGTAACACGTTTAGTAGAGCAAAAAGGTGCGGATTTAGTCATTGCTGCAGCCGAAACAATGGTGAATAAAGGCATTCAACTAGCGGTATTAGGATCAGGTGCACCACATTTTGAAGAGAGTTTACGTCACCTTGCAGCAACCTATCCAAGTCAAATTGGGGTGAAAATTGCTTACAATGAAGCCTTATCACACCGTATGGTAGCTGGTGGTGACGTGATTTTGGTGCCTAGTCGTTTTGAACCTTGTGGATTAACCCAACTTTATGGTTTGAAATACGGTACATTGCCATTAGTAAGAGCGACAGGTGGTCTAGCAGATACCGTTGTGGATACCACACCAGACACTCAAAAAGTGAAAACCGCAACAGGATTTGTCTTCTTACATGCAGATGTTACGGGTTTCCTTTATGCGATTGATAAAATGCTAGATATTTGGCAAAAGCCTCGCCAATGGAGTTTAATTCGTTCTACTGCAATGCAACAAGACTTTAGTTGGCAAAAAGCTGCAAAAAGTTATTTAGCTTTATATCAAAAATAATAGATGTTTATTTAGAAGAATAGTGTGTATAGGTGATTTTATACACACTATTTCTTTTTATAATTGATAAGTGAGTTATAAAAAATAATTCATAAAAATCATTATGTTATAATTGGAGAAACACTTCTAATTATTATTTGATAGTGAATATTTATACGATTTTGGGGTAAATAATGTTCATTTTTCATTGAAAAAATCAACAAAATAACATAGGATACCCGCCGCAAAAATGAGCCATTTTCCTATTGGAGATCAAAAATGCCAGCAAATAAAATTAAATTTACCTATAATGCACCAGCCAGAGATGTTGAATCCCTCAAAGCAACTATCGTTTCCAAACTTATCTATAACTTATGTTGTGAACCATCAGAAGCAAAATTAACTAACTGGTTAAATGCAGCACTTTATACAGTGCGTGATTTAAGCGCACAATCTCGTTTACATACTCGCCGTGCAATCAAACATGAACAATCACGCCGTGTCTATTATCTTTCTATGGAATTTTTAATGGGACGTGCATTTAGTAATGCTTTAATTGCAGAGAATGTTTATGAGGCAATGAAACAAGCCTTTACTGAACTTGGTTTAGACTTTGATGCTATCCTTAATCAAGAAGAAGATCCTGGTTTAGGAAATGGTGGATTAGGGCGTTTAGCAGCCTGTTTCTTAGATAGCCTTGCGACTTTACGCATTCCAGCAACGGGTTACGGTATTCGTTATGATTATGGGATGTTTAGACAAGAGATTGAAAATGGTCGTCAAGTAGAGAAACCAGACGGTTGGTTAGCACAAAATATTGCGTGGGAATACAATCGCCCAAGTAAAAAAATTCCTATCCGTTTTGGAGGCCAAATTTATTATGAAAATAATAAATGTATCTGGAAACCTTCAGATGAAGTGGTGGCATTAGGCTATGATCAATTAATTCCAGGTTACGATAATGACATTGCCAACACCTTACGCTTATGGTCGGCACAATCCAGTGATGCTTTCAGTTTAAATGATTTTAATCGTGGTGATTATTTTGCTGCGATGGAAAAACAAAACTTCTCTGAAAATGTATCACGAGTATTATATCCAGATGATTCAACCACTGCTGGTCGTGAGCTACGTTTACGCCAAGAGCATTTCTTAACCTCTGCATCAGTACAAGATATTTTACGTCGTCACCTTGATATTTTTGATAATTTAGACAATTTAGCGGATAAAGTGGCGATTCACTTAAATGATACTCACCCAGTATTGGCGATTCCTGAGCTAATGCGTTTATTAATTGATGAACATGGCTATGAATGGCTACAAGCGTGGCAAATGTGTTGCAAGATTTTCTCTTACACCAACCATACATTAATGAGCGAAGCGTTAGAAACGTGGCCAATCGAGATGTTAGGCACAATCCTACCGCGTCATTTACAAATTATCTTAGAAATTAATGAACATTTCTTAAATGATCTGCGTGCGAAAGGGTATGGTGAAGATCTGATTCGCCGTGTGTCGATTATTGATGAAGATAATGGTCGTCGCGTGCGTATGGCTTGGTTAGCAGTAATTGGTTCATATAAGATCAACGGCGTGGCGAAAATTCACTCTGATTTAATGGTGAAATCAATTTTTGCTGACTTCGCACAAATTTATCCTGATCGTTTTACGAATGTAACCAATGGGGTAACTCCTCGTCGTTGGTTGGCTATTGCGAATCCAGGATTATCGGCATTAATTGATGGGCGTATTGGTAGGAAATGGCGTAAAGATTTGGAAGAACTTAGCCAATTAAATCAATTTGTTGACGATCAAGCATTCTTGCAAGATTTCCAACGTGTGAAATTTGAAAATAAACAACGTTTAGCCGATTACATCAAGAAAAATCTCGGCATTGAAGTCAATCCACATGCGTTATTTGATGTGCAGGTAAAACGTATTCACGAATATAAACGTCAGTTATTGAATGTGTTACATATTATTTATCGCTATAACCAAATCTTGCAAAATCCAGAGGCAGATTGGACACCGCGTGTGTTTATTTTCGCTGGAAAAGCGGCAAGTGCTTATCATACTGCGAAGAAGATTATTAATTTAATCAATGATGTTGCACAAGTTATCAATAATGATGGCCGAGTACGTGATTTAATTAAAGTGGTCTTTATTCCTAACTATGGTGTAAGTTTGGCACAAATCATTATTCCAGCAGCTGATCTTTCTGAACAAATTTCATTAGCAGGAACTGAAGCATCAGGAACCAGTAATATGAAATTTGCCTTAAATGGTGCCTTAACAGTAGGAACATTAGACGGTGCAAATGTTGAAATTCTCAATATGGTTGGACAAGAAAACGTCTTTATTTTTGGTAACACTGTTGAACAAGTAGAAGCCTTACGTGCAAGAGGCTATTCACCATTTGAGTTCTTTGAAAAAGATCCGCAACTGCATGAAATTGTGCAACAAATTACTTCAGGACGTTTTTCACCGCAAGAACCAATGCGTTATCAAAATGAACTAAATCTGTTCAGTGATTATTATCAAGTGATGGCAGATTTCCGTTCTTATGTGGAAATTCAAAAACAGGTTGATGAACATTATCGTAATCCTCAAGCATGGGCAAAATCTGCATTAATTAATACCGCAAATATGGGGTATTTCTCCTCTGACCGTTCGATTATTGATTATGCGGAAAATATCTGGAAAGTTGGTCCATTGTTAAGTTATGACAAAGAGGTTTATGAAGCAGAGAACTGTGTGTTTGAAGATGAGCTTCCAGAGAAACTTTAATTTTTATTAAGTTATAGAGGCAGTGTTTCTACACTGCCTTTTAACTATATAGTTATTCTTTTTTCCCTTTACCTTTAATTACTTTCATCATATCACCAATCATTGGGCGAATTTCTTGAAATAAAGGGTTATTCCTATTTTCCATGATAACTTCAGTCATAAGTTTTAAGCCTACGGCAAAACGTTGTGCCATTTCAGGGGTAAAGCCTTCACGTTGTTGCATTAATTCTTATCGTGATTAGGTGCATTAAACTGAATTTGTTGATTAATAGGATTACCTTCCTGATCAGTAAGATAATCAACTGTAATTTTATATTGATGTTGTTTCATCAATTTCTCCTTTCAAAATAGATTTTTTTAATGATGAGAATTTGTAGTTTATTGTAGAAAAAATTTGCCATTTTATAATTCATCAAGATATGAATTAATGCAATCCTTAAGAATGAAATTTTTATAAAAAAAGAGATTGATTTTATTGAAAAAATCTGAGCAAGTTTGCTGGAATTTTTTGTTTAAAAATGTTTATTGAACGCTAGTATCTGACAGCAATGAGCAGTATTCTAAGTGGGTTTGAATTGATATGTGATAGAACAACGAGGTTAGGATGAAATATACAAGATTAGGCAATACGGAAATTGAAGTATCAAGAATTTGTGTGGGTTGTATGTCCTATGGGAAACCATCAGAAGACTTCCATTTATGGACATTAGATCAACAACAAACGACAGCAATGATCAAGCAAGCATTAGAATGTGGCGTAAACTTTTTTGATACAGCAAATTGTTATTCGCATGGTACGAGCGAAATTTATCTAGGTAATGCGTTGAAACAACTAGGTGTAGCAAGAGAAAAGGTAGTTTTGGCTTCCAAAGTCTTTTTTAACGAAGGTGCGCTTTCTCGTGCAGCTATTTTGCGAGAAATTGATGGAACGTTGCAACGTCTTGGGACAGATTACCTTGACTTATACCAAATTCACCGTTTTGACTACAACACTCCCATTGAAGAAACGATGGAAACTTTGCATCAATTAGTGATAGCTGGAAAAGTGCGGGCGATTGGAGCATCAGCAATGTATGGTTATCAATTCCATAATATGCAATTAGTTGCCGAACAGAACGGTTGGACATTATTCTCAACATTACAAAATCACTATAATTTGCTTTATCGAGAGGATGAGCGAGAGTTAATTCCTGTGGCACAACAATATGGCGTATCATTAATTCCTTATTCGCCTTTGGCCGCTGGTCATTTAACTCGTAAAACATGGGAAAGTAACTCATCTCGTAGTCAAACAGATAAAATGGCAAAAGCAAAATATGAAAGAACTAAAGAGAGTGATTTCTTGATTGTACAACGTGTGGCAGAGCTTGCGGAGCGTTATGGTGTATCAATGACAGAGATTGCCTTAGCGTGGTTGTTTAAACAAGGTGTTGCAGCACCGATTGTTGGGGCAACCAAGACTGCTCATTTCTTAGATGCTGTGCAAGCCGTTGAGTTTACACTAAATGATCAAGATGCAAACTATTTGGAAGAATTGTATTTACCGCATCAATTAACTAGTGTTATTCCAAGAAAAAAGTAGGAGCACAATGATTTTTCCTATTATTGCGCAAACCGCAGATTTTGTGGTGATTGATAAGCCACAAGGAATCAGTGTACATAAAGATGAACAAGAAATAGGGTTAACCACATTGTTAGCAAAACAACTCAATGTGGAACAAGTGTGGTTAGTCCACCGTTTAGATAAAAGTACTTCAGGATTGTTATTATTTGCGTTACACAAATCTGCCGCCGCAGAATTGTCAGCCTGTTTTGCACAACATCAAGTGCAGAAAATTTATTTTGCGTTAGCACAAGAGAAACCAAAGAAAAAACAGGGATTAATTCGTGGTGATATGGTGCGAACAAGACGGGGAATGTGGAAGTTAACTCAAGAACAACAGCATCCCGCGATTACCCGTTTTTATTCTGTCAGTTGCGAGAGTAAATTACGTTTATTTGTATTAAAACCACAAACAGGTAAAACGCATCAATTACGAGTAGCAATGAAAAGTTTAGGCAGTCCAATTTTAGGTGATCCTTTGTATGGAAATAGGCAAACGACAGCACGTTGCCATTTACATTCTGCGTTATTAGCATTTCATTTTTCAGGGCAATTTTTTTGTTATACCTGTTTGCCCACAGATGGTGATTTTGATAAAGAATCGGTGAAAGTACAGATGACACAAATTATTCAGCAAGAAATTGCAGAAATTCAACAATAAAACGTGATTTTTTAAGTCGTTAGTATTATCATTATTCAACTTTTAACCCAATTTCATTCAGTTTAATTATGTTGATAGTTGTTTTTAGTTTCCGATTTTTTAGCTCTTAGATGTTAAGAGGCGATTGGTTTAACTAAATTCTTGCCAAATTAAACTGACAAGCCTCCCTCAATATGGAGGCTTTTTTTATGACAATTTTTAAGACTTATCAAGTTAGCTAAAGTTACATTTATAGAGGAAAGGTATGCAAAACCTAGAACAGATTACACAGGAAGCCTTAGCGGCAATCGCTAAAGCTCAGGACGGTAAAGCACTTGAAGCTATCCGTGTTGAGTACTTTGGTAAAAAAGGTCCTTATACCTTGTTAATGCAAGGATTAAGAGATGTTTCTGCAGAAGAACGTCCAGCAATGGGGGCTAAAATTAATGAAGCGAAACAAACTGCACAAGCAGCATTAAATGCAAGAAAAGCAGAATTAGAAGAAGCAGAGTTGAATGCCAAATTAGCGAAAGAACGGATTGATGTGAGCTTACCAGGGCGTAAGTTAGAAAATGGTGGTTTGCATCCTGTTTCATTAACCATTGAACGTGTAGTGAAATTTTTCTCTGAATTAGGTTTTGCTGTTGAAACTGGACCAGAAATCGAAACTGATCACTATAATTTTGATGCGTTAAATATTCCAGCTCATCACCCAGCACGTGCAGATCATGATACTTTCTGGTTTGATGCCGAGCGTTTATTGCGTACCCAAACCTCAGGTGTACAAATTCGTACGATGGAAAAACAACGTCCACCGATCCGCATTATTGCACCTG
The DNA here is from genome assembly GCF_042433085.1 of Gallibacterium melopsittaci. Lineage (NCBI taxonomy): Bacteria > Pseudomonadati > Pseudomonadota > Gammaproteobacteria > Pasteurellales > Pasteurellaceae > Gallibacterium > Gallibacterium melopsittaci. The sequence goes on along the minus strand of NZ_JBHLWA010000049.1, from coordinate 74,156 downwards.
GTCGTGTTTATCGTAATGATTACGACCAAACCCATACTCCAATGTTCCATCAAATTGAGTTATTGTTTGTGGACAAGAAAGCAAACTTTACTGAATTAAAAGGCTTATTGCACGATTTCTTACGTAATTTCTTTGAAGAGGATTTACAAGTTCGCTTCCGTCCATCTTATTTCCCATTTACAGAGCCTTCTGCGGAAGTCGATGTGATGCGTAAAAACGGTAAATGGTTAGAAGTACTAGGTTGCGGTATGGTACATCCAAATGTGTTACGCAATGTTGGTATTGATCCAAATGAATATTCTGGATTTGCAGTAGGAATGGGTGTCGAGCGTTTAACAATGTTGCGTTACAATGTCACTGATTTGCGTGCTTTCTTTGAAAATGATCTTCGTTTCTTAAAACAATTTAACTAATTTGCAGGGGAGATAACTTAAATGAAATTCAATGAATCTTGGCTGAGAGAATGGGTTAATCCTGCGATAATAACAGAACAGTTATGTGATCAAATTACCATGCTTGGTTTAGAAGTTGATGGTGTTGAAGCGGTTGCAGGTGAATTTACTAATGTAGTAGTAGGTGAAGTTGTTGAATGTGCCCAACATCCAGATGCGGATAAATTGCGTGTTACTAAAGTTGATGTTGGCACAGGCGAATTATTAGATATTGTTTGTGGTGCACCAAATTGTCGTAAAGGTTTAAAAGTAGCTTGTGCAAAAGTAGGTGCGGTATTGCCAGGTGATTTTAAAATTAAAAAAGCAAAATTGCGTGGTCAACCATCAGAAGGGATGCTTTGTTCTTATGCTGAATTAGCAATTTCAACCGATGGTGATGGCATTATTGAATTACCAGCTGATGCACCAATTGGTATGGATTTACGCGAATATCTTAATTTAAATGATCAAGCAATTGAAATTAGCTTAACACCAAATCGTGCTGATTGCTTAAGTATTCGTGGTATTGCTCGTGAAGTGGCAGTAGTCAATAAAACAGAACTTAATCCATTACAGTTTAGCCCAGTCAACACTACAATTAGCGATAAAGTAGAAATTGAATTACTCGCGCCTGAGGCTTGTCCACGTTACTTATTGCGTGTTGTGAAAAATGTCAATGTTCAAGCTGATACACCAGTTTGGATGAAGGAGAAATTACGCCGTTGTGGTATTCGTTCAATCGATCCTGTGGTGGATATCACTAACTATATTTTGCTTGAATTAGGGCAACCAATGCACGCTTTTGATGCGGCAAAAGTAGCACAACCAGTACAAGTAAGAATGGCAAAAGCAGGCGAAACATTAGTTTTATTAGATGGTTCAACAGCTGAATTAAAAGAAAATACCTTATTAATTGCTGACCAAAATGGTCCATTAGCGATGGCAGGAATTTTTGGTGGTCAAGATAGTGGCGTAAATGAAACGACTAAAGATGTGATTTTAGAATCTGCTTTCTTTGCACCATTAGCCATTACTGGCCGTGCAAGACAGTATGGTTTACATACTGATGCGTCACATCGCTTTGAACGTGGTGTTGATTTTGAGTTACAACGCTATGCGATGGAACGTGCTACTGCATTATTACTTGAAATTTGTGGTGGTGAAGCAGGTGAAATCTGTGAAGTTGCTAGCGAAGAATTTTTACCAAAAGTAAAACCAGTTACATTACGTCGTGAAAAATTAGATAGCCTACTAGGGCACGTCATTCCAACCGAAACCGTCACCGATATTTTCCAACGTTTAGGTTTTGAGGTGAATTTTGCGAATGATGTTTGGTCAGTGATGCCAACGAGCTGGCGTTTTGATATTGAAATCGAAGAAGATTTAATTGAAGAAGTTGCTCGTATTTATGGTTATAACACCATTCCAAATAATGCACCATTAGCACATTTAATGATGCGTGAACATAAGGAATCTGATGTTTCATTAAGTCGGATTAAAACTGCGTTTGTAGAACATGATTATCAAGAAGCAATTACTTATAGCTTTGTGGATCCGAAAATCCAATCTTTATTACACCCACAACAAGATGCCTTAGTGTTGCCAAATCCAATCTCAGTAGAGATGTCTGCAATGCGAGTTTCTTTGCTCAGTGGTTTGTTAGGTGCGGTAGCGTATAACCAGAATCGCCAACAATCACGTATTCGTTTATTTGAAGCAGGCTTACGTTTTGTACCAGATAACAGTGCGGAAATTGGCGTACGTCAAGAATTTGTGCTTGGTGGTGTCATTACTGGAAATCGCTCTGCTGAACATTGGGCAATTAAATCAGAAACTGTTGATTTTTTTGATTTAAAAGGTGATTTAGAGAGTATTTTTGATCTGACTAATGCTGGAAAAAATATTAAATTTATTGCAAAATCTTATCCAGCATTACATCCAGGGCAATCTGCAGCAATTATGCTTGATGGTGAAGAGATTGGTTTTATTGGTACTGTTCACCCTCGTATCGCACAACGTCTTGATTTAAATGGAAAAGTTGTTGTATTTGAAGTGTTGTGGGATAAGATTGCTCATAAAGATGTAATTCAAGCCAAAGAAATTTCTCGTTTCCCAGCAAATCGCCGTGATTTAGCTATTATTGTCAATGAAGATGTGACAGCAGATAGTGTATTAGCCGTGTGTCGTGAAGCAGCAGGAACACAATTAACACAAATTAATTTGTTCGATGTTTATCAAGGTGCAGGTATTGCTGAAGGAACAAAAAGTTTGGCAATTAGCTTAGTGTTGCAAGATAAAGAAAAGACATTAAGTGATGAAGATATTTCAGCAGTGGTGAATGCCGTGTTGTCTGCATTGAAAGAGAAGTTAAATGCTTATTTGAGAGATTAGTCTATGACGTTAACAAAAGTAGAACTTGCTGAAAATTTAATTACTAAGTTTGACTTAAATAAAAATGATGCAAAAGCATTGGTTGAGTCATTCTTTGAAGAAATTCGTACTGCATTAGAAGCAGGCGAGGATGTTAAATTATCTGGTTTTGGTAATTTTGAATTGCGTGATAAAACACCTCGTCCAGGTCGTAATCCAAAAACAGGAGAGTATGTACCTATTACAGCACGCCGTGTTGTAGTATTTAAAGCAGGTCAGAAATTACGTGCTAGAGTAGAAAAATCTAAACCAAAAAGTTAATTAACAAAAAAGTATTCCCTGGTTTGGGAATACTTTTTTACTTTATATGTTTTACAACTAACCATGTGAGGAATCTGAGTTGAACAAAGCAATTTCTTCTTTAAAAGCAGGATTCGTTGTAACACTCATACTAGGTTTAGCGGCTTGCTCAAGTTATCAACGTAATTACCATAGCCGAATGCCAGATCCTATTTATACAATGGCTCAATTAAGTGAACAACAGCACGAATGGTATCGTACACCGTATCGTATTGGTGGTAATACTCGTAGTGGTGTAGATTGTTCGGGATTTGTGATGCGGACGTTTGCTGATCGTTTTTCAATTCAATTACCACGAACAACGACAGCACAATCTCAAGTCGGAATTAAAGTGCCTTTAGAGGATATTCAAACGGGTGATCTGGTCTTTTTCAAAACAGGAAGAGGGCCAAATGGTTATCACGTTGGCATTTATGTAAAAAATAATCAATTCCTACACGCCTCTACATCTGGAGGAGTAATTTATTCCTCGTTAAATAATCCATATTGGAGTAGAACATTCTGGCAAGTTAGGCGTTTATAGCGAATTCATCAAATATATAGAGGCCTCACATCTAGTGAGGCCTTTACTTTTTAATCTTTTACGATCTCATAACAAGGTACATACTCTTCTGCACTTGGTAATTTCATCCGATGCTGAGCAACGAAAGATTTTAATAGAATTTCCATCTGTTCTAACACCATTGGATCACCATGTAATTTGAATACCCCGTATTGTTCAACGGCATCAATCGTATCTGGTTTAATATTTCCTGCCACAATGCCTGAAAATGCACGACGTAAATTAGAAACAAGATCCATTAATGGTTGGTTGAGATGTAGATCTAATTCTGCCATTGCTTTATGCGTTGGCTCAAAAGGAGCTTGTAGCACAGGGTCAATTTTTACCGCCCAATTAAAGCTATAAGAGTCATTACGTTGATAACGTTGTTGCTTGATTAACTCCATTGCTTGTTTGGCTTTACGTGCAACCAATACAGGATCATCAATAATAATTTCATATTGTTGACGTGCTTTTTCGCCTAATACTTTTTCGACAAAACGATCTATCGCATTAAAATAATCAGCACAAGCAGCAGGTCCTGTCAGAATCAATGGGATTTCTTGTGCTTGATTATCAGGATGTAATTTTATGCCTAGCAAGAATAGAAATTCCTCAAATGTCCCTGGACCACCTGGGAAAATAAGGAAAACGTGTCCCAAACGAGTGAATGCCTCTAAGCGTTTTTCAATATCTGGCATAATGATTAATTCATTCACGATTGGATTTGGTGGTTCTGAAGCAATAATAGAAGGTTCAGTAATACCAATAAAACGACTACTTTTAAAACGTTGATTAGCATGTCCGATTGCTGCACCTTTCATAGGTGCTTCCATTACCCCAGGTCCACAACCAGTCACGATATTTAGTTCACGATATCCCAACTCTAAGCCGACTGCACGACAATATTGGTACTCGATCTCATTAATTGAGTGTCCACCCCAACAAACCACTAAGTTAGGATCTTCACCTAAAGGTAAGGCTTTAGCATTGCGTAGAATAGAGAATACTTGATTGGTAATACGTTCGCTTGGTTCTGCTTGCGGTAAATAAGCACCACGAAAACGTTCCTGATTAATTTGGGCAAAAATAATATCACGCAATACCGCAAAGAGATGATATTGGATATTACGGATAATGCGATCATCAACGAATGCACTCGATGGGGGATTATGTAACTCTAACGCAATGCCACGTTCACGAGCACAGAGATTAATTGCAAAATCGGGATATTGTCCCAGTAATTCTCGGCTATTATCAGTCACTGCCCCTGAGTTTAAAACGGCAAGTGAACAGTTGCGGTAGAGAGGGTAGAGATCACCTTCTGCCCCTTGTTTTAAACGAGCTACTTCAAGATGAGAAAGCTGATCCATACTACCTCGAGGATTAATATAATAAACGCTCATCAATTCCTCCTAAATTTATTGGCGTGCTAAACGGACGTTAGGTGGTAATGGTTCAAAATTAGAACGGAATGGATTAATATCCAGACCACCTCGCCGTGTATAACGTGCATAAACGGTTAATTTTTCAGGTTGGGCATAACGCATTATATCGCAGAAAATACGCTCTACACACTGTTCATGAAACTCATTATGTTGACGGAATGAGATTAAATAACGCAGTAATTTTTCTTGATTAATTTTACGTCCAACATAATGAATTTGCACGCTACCCCAGTCAGGTTGTTGAGTGATTAAACAGTTTGATTTTAATAGATGACTGACTAAGGTTTCTTCTGTTGGTTCGCTATTTGGTTCAATGCAATGGGCAAGCAAATCAGGATTAAATTGGTAATTATCAATTTCAATTTCTTGTTGATCAATACAGTGTCCTGCAAAGTGGGTAATGGATTGCTGTTGATAGTGATCGAGTGTATGAATAGTGACCTTGACATCACCATTTGCACATTGGCGTAAATCTTGTTCAATAGTGGCTCGAACAGTTTCAAGGCTATCAAATTTTGATTGATTAAAACTATTTAAATAGAGTTTAAAACTTTTTGACTCAATGAGATTTTCACTATGAAAATCAAGATAAACATCTGCAATTGCTACTTGAGGTACACCTTTCTGATTTAACCACGATAACTCATATAATGTCCAAATATCCGCACCTTGTGAGAAAGGCTGTTGTTGCGTAATGCCTAATTGTTCTCGATTAAGACGACGTGGTACGGCTTGTAATAAAGTTGGTTGGTAATGATCGGCATAAGCTGTTTTTTTGCCTAATGTTAAGTTATCTAAGCTTTTATCTTGATAATGTGTCATAAAATATCTCTTCTTTATTCTTGTAATTCCCAAGCAATATTTGAAACTAAACGGCAATCATCGCATTTAAAATCAAATATATTGATTGGATGATTATGTAAAAACCATTCTTGACCACAGCGAGGACAACAACGTTCAATTTCTGTTTGATAATCTTGTCCATTTACTCGATAAAGATAGTAGTAAACAGGGCGTTGTAATTGTGCTTCTAGTTGTTGGCGTAACGCATAACCTTGTTTGGCTAATGGGCTAGTTAATTCACTAATTTGTGTAAGACTTTCTGCAACTAGACAATGACCATTCATTTGTAATTGATCACAGGCTTGCCAATTTTCTTCCCACTTAATGCAATCTATGCCTAATTGAGGCTTATCATAACAAAGATGATAAAGTGGCACAGGAGCAAGTGAAGTTAATTCGCAAACAGGTGAACTACTTTTTAAGTAATTTGTATAAAGTACCAATTCTGTCGTTTTAGAGAGTGTGGAAATTGCCTCATCAGAATTTAGATCGCTAGCATAAATTTCATAATGATCAAGCGTTATCCCAAGCGATTGTAAATTGTCTAGTGTTTCAGTAACCAGCGTACTATTGTGAATGGCATTTAATGAGGTTTTCTCTGGACAATTCACATTAATGACAAATGTTAGTAAATCATCCGCAGTAAATTGATAGGTTATAGGAATTTCTCGACCAATAATTTGCCCATTATAACGCCAAGCGTCAATTAATTGATTACAATAGGCGAGTGCTTGATTAATATCGTAAGTTTGTCTTTTTTTGGTGACAAAAGTTACTTTGGTTAAAAACATGAAATATTCCTGTAAGATTCGTAAAGAGAATATACTATGCTTTTCTTGTAAGAATCTAAATCATTTTATTCAGAAAAAGAGAATTATTATGCAAAAAGTCACACTATTGGTTGATTATTTGAATGAACTACAACAAATTATGCAACAACATGAATTATGGCAATATCAACCACCATCAGATGCAGCCTTTGCCAGTCAACAACCATTTGCGGTTGATACTATGGAAGCGACAGAATGGTTGCAATGGATTTTTATTCCACGCATGTTGGCATTAGCAGAAGCGAATGCACCATTACCCACTGCGATTGCTATTTCTCCTTATTTAGAAGAAGCATTAAAAGAACACCCACATTTGCCAAAATTATTATTACCAATTCAAAAAATTGAGGTGTTATTGACTAATGGATAAGGTACAACCGTTAGAAATTTTATATCAAGATGAATTCCTTATTGCGGTCAATAAACCAGCAGGAATGTTGGTGCATCGTAGTTGGTTAGATAAGCACGAAACAGAATTTGTGATGCAAACATTACGCGATCAGATCGAGCAGTATGTTTTCCCGATTCATCGGTTAGACCGTCCAACATCAGGGGTATTATTGTTTGCATTGAGTAGTGAAGTGGCAGCTCAAGTTTGCTGGCAATTTGAAAACAAGCTGGTTGAAAAACACTATCTGGCAGTTGTGCGAGGCTACTTGACGGGGAGCGATCGAATTGATTATCCATTAAAACCTAAATTGGATAAAATTGCGGATAAATTTACTGATCCAAATAAAACAGCACAACCTGCGATTTCTGATTATCAAAGTTTGGCCACGATAGAATTACCGATTGCAGTTGGACGTTATGCAACAGCACGTTATAGCTTAGTTCGCTTAACTCCGCACACAGGACGAAAACATCAATTACGGCGACATTTAAAGCATATTTTTCATCCAATTATTGGTGATACTCAGTATGGTGATTTGCATCAAAATCGGGCGTTTGCAGAATATTTCTCGATTAATCGTTTAATGTTACATTCTGAAATTTTACGTCTATTACATCCAGTTACGCAACAAAGATTGGAAATTTTTGCTTCTTTGGATAAAAACTTCCTAAAAATCAAGAATATTTTTTGTGCAAAAGAATAACGCTTTTGCTAAGAAAAAGTGATTTTTTTGTGATAATTATTCAACTTTTTAGAAAAAGTTAGGCTTGATTGTTGCAAATTATGTTATTGTCTTGTATATCTTATTGTTGCGTCAGCTATTTAGCTTGATTATGCAGACATAATATCTCACCTTTATTTGAGGAACTACAATGAAAAAACTATTTAAATTAGGTATGGTAACTGGCTTGATGTTTACTTCTGCATCAGTTATGGCGGAAGATAAATTCGTGACGATTGGTACTGGTGGGCAAACAGGGGTTTATTATGTGGTCGGACAATCTATTTGCCAGTTGGTTAATCGCGATACAGCGAAAACACAAGTTAAATGTAATGCTCCTTCTACAGGTGGTTCAGTAGGGAATTTAAATTCTATTGCTGCTAAACAAATGGATATGGGCATTGCTCAATCTGATTGGCAATATCATGCTTATAATGGGTCGAGTTCTTTTGAGGGTAAGAAAAATGACAAATTAAGAGCGATTTTTTCTCTTCATCCTGAACCTTTTACGCTGATGGCTCGTGATGATTCAAATATTAATTCTTTTGATGATCTAAAAGGTAAGCGTGTTAATGTTGGTGATCCAGGATCAGGTACGAGAGCTACAATGAATGTTATTTTGGCGGCGAAAGGTTGGACCGATAGAGAGTTTAGAGTAGCTTCAGAGTTGAAACCAGCGGAAATGGCATCAGTAATGTGTGATAACAATCTTGATGCAATTACTTATAACGTGGGACATCCAAATGGTGCATTAAAAGAAGCGGCTGCTTCTTGTGATGCTCACTTAGTTCCAGTAACAGGTCCAGCAATTGATAAATTAGTTGCAGATAATCCATATTATGCAAAAGCAGTGATTCCAGGTGGTCTTTATAAGGGTTCAGATCAACCAGTTGATACATTCGGGGTATATGCCACATTAGTTTCTTCAACAGATGTTTCCCCTGATGTTGTTTATGAAGTGGTGAAAGCGGTATTTGATAACTTTGATCGCTTTAAACGTTTACATCCTGCATTTGCAAACTTAAAAGAATCAGAAATGATCAAAAATGCGTTATCCGCACCATTACACGAAGGTGCAGTTCGTTATTATAAAGAACGTGGCTGGATGTAATTTTATTTGATAATAAAGAAAATATTTAAGGCAGGTTTTCCTGCCTTTTTTCGGTTTTTTGGATTTTGATTTTAGGAGAGAAGAAATGACCTCAGAGATAAAGAAAAACACTGTTGATCTTGATGATCTTCAGGATATGGTCGCCTCAAATGATAGTGGTGGTCGAAATCCTTATGGTATTTCTAAGTATGTAATTATTTGGACGGCGATTACATGGTCACTGTTCCAAATTTATTATGCCTCACCATTACCATTTTGGTTACAAGAGGCGATTAAAGGTTTAGGACTACATCTTAATGTCGTTGTTGATGATACTAAAGCACGATCAATTCATTTGGCATTTGCCATTTTCTTGGCTTATTTATCTTATCCAGCATTTAAACGTTCTCCAAAACAGCATATTCCAGTAATTGATTGGATTTTTGCAGTAGTTGGTGCAGTACTTTGTTTATACCCAATCATTTTTTACAATGAATTAGTTACCCGTTTTGGAGCGCCAAATTTACAAGATATTATTGTGGGTATCATTGGTATCTTATTATTACTAGAAGGTACAAGGCGTAGTTTAGGCTTACCATTAGTCGTGATTGCGATTGTGTTTTTGCTTTATAACTATTTTGGACAATTCTTCCCCAGCAGCTGGTTAGTAAGCCATCGTACAGGAACGTTATCACATATTATCAATCAACAATGGGTAACCACTGAAGGGGTATTCGGCGTTGCATTAGGTGTATCAACCAAATATGTATTCTTATTTGTATTGTTTGGTGCATTATTGGATAAAGCAGGTGCGGGTAATTACTTTATTAAAACAGCCTTTGCATATTTAGGACATTTGCGTGGTGGCCCAGCAAAAGCTGCTGTGGTGGCATCTGGTTTAACAGGCTTAATTTCTGGTTCATCAATTGCTAATGTGGTAACAACAGGTACCTTTACTATTCCAATGATGAAACGAGTTGGGTTCTCAGCAGAAAAAGCAGGTGCAGTTGAAGTTGCGTCTTCAGTAAATGGGCAAATTATGCCGCCTGTAATGGGAGCTGCAGCATTTTTAATGATCGAGTATATCAATATGCCGTATAACGAATTGATTACTCACGCCTTTTTACCAGCGATTATCTCTTATATTGCCTTAGTCTATATTGTGCATTTAGAGGCTTGTAAGTTGAATTTACAAGGTTTACCTCGTCAAGATGTTGCTAAACCATGGGTTGTAACAGTGTTACGCACACTTTCAACGTTTATCATTATCTGTGCATTATATTTTGTTGTTGAGTTCGGATTAGGATGGTTAAAAGTAGTGACGCCTGATTTTGCCTTTATTATTGTTTGTGTGTTACTTGCGATTATTTATGTGTTATTGCTATATCGTGTTTCTACTTTCCCTGATCTAGAAATTGATAACCCAAACCAAGAAGTGGTGGTATTACCGAAAGCAAAACCAACTGTGAATGCAGGATTGCATTTCTTATTACCAGTGATGATTTTGATTTGGTGCTTAATGGTAGAGCGTTTATCTCCAGGATTATCTGCATTCTGGGGAACTATGGCATTAACTGTTATTTTATTAACACAACGTCCATTATTAGCCTATTTCCGCAAACAAGGTCATTTTGTAGAATATTTCAAACAAGGTTGGCAAGAATTAGTCAACGGTTTGGAAACTGGTGCAAGAAATATGATCGGTATTGGGATTGCGACAGCAACTGCAGGGATCATTGTTGGGGTAGTTGCATTAACTGGGTTTGGCATACAGTTATCAGGTATTATCGAATTATTATCAATGGGTAATCTCTTATTAATGCTAATCCTTGTGGCTGGTTTTAGTTTAATTTTAGGGATGGGCTTGCCAACGACAGCAAACTATATTGTTGTGTCTTCATTAATGGCTGGTGTTATCGTTGAAGTTGGGCGCCAAAATGGCTTAATCGTACCATTAATTGCTGTGCATTTATTTGTATTCTATTTTGGTATTATGGCAGATGTAACTCCACCAGTAGGATTAGCCTCTTTTGCAGCGGCTGCGGTTTCTGGTGGTAATCCAATTAAAACGGGTATGGTAGCATTCTTCTATAGTATGCGTACTGCGTTATTACCCTTCTTATTTATTTTTAACACAGACCTCTTACTGTTGAATGTGAATTTCTTCCATGCAGTCTTAGTCTTTTTTGTCGCAATAATAGCGATGTTTGCCTTTACGGCAGCCACAATGGGCTGGTTTATGACCAAAAATAAATGGTGGGAAACTATCGTTTTATTATTAGTTGCCTTTATGCTATTTAGACCAGGCTTCTTTATGGAATATGTTTCACCAAGTCAACGTCATATCCAACCAGATCATTTAGTAGAACAAGTGGCACATTCGCCAGTTGGTGAGCCATTAATGTTAAAAGTATCTGGTATTAACCCTTATGGTAAACCAATAGAATTCTATGCAGAATTGAAAGTACCAGCAGGTGAAACAGGAGAAGAACGTTTGCAAAAAATGGGCTTAACCTTATTAGCGACAGGCGAAAAAGTGGAAGTTGATGGTGAGGAAATTAACAAGATTATCATTGATAATGTCGAAATTGATTCGCCAGCAGCGAAAGCAAATCTAAATTGGGATCAAGTTATTCTAGATGTTTCTATTCCAATGAAAGGATCATTGAATAAAGAGTGGATGTTTATTCCAGCACTATTGATTTTAGCTGGATTAATTTGGAATCAACGTCGCCGAGCCAGAAAAGAGGGGAAATAAAAGATGGCGTTATTTAATAAAATCTTAATTGCGGTCGATTTAAGTTATTTAGAGGGAGCGAAAAAGGCGGTAAAAACCGCCTTAGCAATGACGGAAGGTAATCCTGATGCGGTATTGCGTGTTGTCAGTATTATTCCACCATTAGAAAATAGCTTTGTTTCTTCTTTATTGCCACGTAATTTTGACAAAGATGTATTAGCTGAAGCACATAAACGCCTACATGCTTTTACTGAAGAAAATTTCCCGAAAGAGTGCAAAGTGCAACATATTGTGGCACACGGTACTGTGTATGAGGAAATTAATACTTTGGCACAAGAGAAGAATGTCGATTTGATTATTATGATGGCAACTAAACCAGGCAAACCTGGTTTAAGTTCTAATACCGTCAAAGTAGCACGTTTTAGTGAAAAACCAATTCTGATTTTGCGTTAATTTATAAATAACATCAAAAAGGCTTAACAAAAAAATGTTAAGCCTTTGTTTTTAATAGAATATTAATCTCTTTCATACCGCAAACGTAGCGACACAGAATCCGCATAACGTAAAGCAAAAGGTTTTGCGATTTCTACTTCTGCCCATTCTACTGCTTCAGGTTCTGCTACAATTTCTAACACTTCACGCACCATTCTTTCTAACAACGCAAATTCGTGGGTTTCGACATATTGAATCACTTTTTTGGTGATAGTGCGGTAATTGAGCGCATCTTCAACATTATCGCTAAGACTGGCTTTTTCGCAGTTATAACCAAGTTGAATTTGCAACACGACATCTTGTTTATTATTAATTTCTTCTTCTTTAATTCCAATAAACGTGCGTAAGCGTAAATCACTAATCGTAATCGTGGCTGAATTAATAATTGGCATAACAACTCCTTCTTAGATAGGTTTTTTGTTATTATAGCCCAGATTAAAAATGAGATTGAATAGGAAATCGTATGGAAAACCCGAGTGCCAAGCAAAATATCAAAAATGTGATGATTGTGTTGGCTTGTTTAGTGATTATCTTAGCTGGAATTAAATCTGCTGTTGAAATTGTCGTGCCTTTTCTTTTAGCCCTTTTTCTTGCCATTATTTGTACACCATTAATTAATTTCTTAGTGAAACTGAAAGTACCGTTATGGCTCGCAGTAATTGCCTTATTAGGTTTAATTGTGATTACGCTTACGTCATTTGCAGGTTTAGTCGGTAATGCGATAAATGAGTTTTCTGCTTCGATTCCTACCTATAAACAATTATTAGCACAACGGATTGCGAGTTTAGCTCCGATTATGGAACGCTTTGATCTTTATCGTTTTATTCCAACCAATATTGTGCAAGAACATCTTGATCCAAATATTATTATGGGCTTAATTCGGCGTTTATTAGCGAGTATTTCCGGCGTAATTACCAATGGATTTCTGTTGTTGTTGATTGTGGTATTTATGCTGTTTGAAGCACAAAGTATGAAACAAAAGTTAGCAATATTTTTTGCTGATAAACAAGAACGTAAAGAGTTAGAAAATATCCAACGTGTGTTAAGTAGTGTGATTAGCTATTTAGCAATTAAAACCTTTGTCAGTTTAGTGACGGGGATTTTAGTGTGGGCAGCATTAGTGATGTTAGATGTTCAATATGCGGTGTTATGGGGAACGGTTGCTTTTTTGCTTAACTATATTCCTAATATCGGTTCTGTCCTAGCAGCGATTCCAGTCATTGTTCAAGCCTTAATTTTAAATGGTTATAGTGATGGCTTATTTGTCGCAATAGCCTTTTTAGTCATCAATATGGTAATGGGCAACATTATTGAACCACGTATGATGGGCAGAACACTTGGATTATCTACATTAGTGGTTTTTATCTCCTTAATTTTCTGGGGCTGGTTATTAGGTTCAGTCGGAATGTTGCTCTCGGTGCCTCTCACAATGGCTGTTAAAATCGCTTTAGAATCCAGCGAAAAAACCAAAAAATATGCTGATTTATTGGGAGAAGGGAAGTGATGTAGGTTGGGTTATATACCCAACCTCATGATATCTTTTCAACGATCTCCCTCAGAACTCAACTCATCCGCTACTACTTCCGCCTGTTGCAATACAAACTCAATCGCAGCAGATTGTAAGTCTGGTGGATATTTATATTTAAGCAGTACTCGGCGAATCAAAACCCGCATTTTGGCACGCACTGATTCTTTATGCTGCCAATCAATACTAATCGATTTACGTAATGTCTTGGTGACTTCTTGTGCCAAATTGACCAATACTTTATCGCCCATCAACTCTACCGCACTTTGATTTTGTGCTAAGGCATCATAGAACGCCATTTCGGCAGCATTAAGCCCAAGTTGTTCACCTTTAGATAATTCTGCTTGTAAGGCTTTTGCCATTTCTACCAATTCTGTGATGATTTCCATCACGGTTAGATTGTGGTTGTGATATTGGTTCATCGCTTGTTTGAGTTTTTCCTCAAAACGTTTTTGCGTTGCTAAATTGCGTGCGGCTCTATCACGAATTTGGCCTTTCAGGTAGCCCTCTATCGATACCAACCATAAATCTTTACTGTCGCTTTTATCAATAATGCCTAAAAATTCATCGGATAATAAATTGATATTTGGGCGTTCTTGTTCGAGTAAATCGAATAAATCAACTACGCCGTCAGATTGAATCGCACGATTGAGTAATTTTAACAGTTGTAATTGACGTTCTTTGGCAGAGTGATTGCCATCATTTTCGGGTTTAACAATAGTCGCACGCACCGCATCATAAAATGCCAATTCCTGCCGATAAGGTTCAACTTGCGGTAATGAACCACAGAGTGATAAACCTTTTTTTGCTTGGCGAATGGCTTGTAAAAAGGCATTCTTGCGTGGTGTTTGGTCTTTACCGTGTTGAGGCGGTGGGGCAATTCTATCTAAACCGAGAATATGAGAAGCAGCTTGGCGAATAAGCGTTAAAATTTCTTGGGGTTCAGTGAGTGCTAATGCCTTTGCTATATCAATTATCTTACCATCAACAGGTGTTCTCATTTGATCACGAATAATGGCGACATATTCACACATCTTATCGAATACTGTATCAATATCGATTTTTACATCGCTTTTACCGCCTGCGTTGGTATATTGTTTAGTCGCTTGGCGTAATTCTTCGGTTAAGCCGACATAATCAACAATCAAGCCACCGTTATCACGACTTTTGTTTTTAAACACCCGATTCACTCGTGCAATCGCCTGCATCAAATTATGCCCTTGCATTGGTTTATCAATGTACATCGTATGGCAACAAGGGGCATCAAATCCCGTTAGCCACATATCACGCACAATCACCATTTTTAGCGGATCATCTGGATTTTTAAAGCGTTTTTCCAGTTCTTTTTTCTGTTCACTAGAGTAGATATGTGGTTGCATCTCTTCGGGATCGCTAGCAGAACCTGTCATCACAATTTTTATCGCACCTTGATGAATATCATCGCTATGCCAGTCGGGACGCAGTTTTATAATCTCATTATAGAGTTTGACGCAAATTCGCCGACTCATCACTACAACCATCGCCTTACCATCGGCTAATTGGGTGCGGGTTGCAAAATGTTGTACCAAATCTTTAGCTAATTTTTCCAAGCGACTATCGGCACCCATTAACTGTTCACGCAAGCGGAAGTTATAGCTGTTTTTATCTTCATCAATCAGATTTTGTGCTTCAGCAATCGCTTGTTGATATTCTTTGCTTTCGCTTAATGTAATTTGGCGCGCTTCATAGATAATCGGCACCGTTGCCCCATCTTCCACCGCATCGTGAATATCATAAATCGACACATAACGCCCAAAAACTTCTTGAGTGTCTTTGTCATCAAGGCTAATCGGCGTTCCTGTAAAACCGATAAATGAAGCGTTCGGCAAGGCATCACGCAAATGTTTGGCATAACCGACACGATATTCACCATGTTCATTCAGTTTGGCATTAAAGCCATATTGCGAGCGGTGTGCCTCATCGCTAATCACAATAATATTATGGCGATCATTTAGGGCAGGGTGGCGACTTTCGCCCTCAACCAAGGCAAATTTTTGAATGGTGGTAAAAATCACACCGCCACTTTCTCGTTTTGCTAGTTCTTGACGTAATGCTTCACGCCCATCGGCTTGAATCGGTTCTTGGCGAATAATCTCTTTGCCTGTGCTAAAAGTGGCGAACAGTTGACCGTCTAAGTCGTTGCGATCGGTAACCACCACAATAGTGGGATTTTGTAGTTCAGCTTGGCTCATCAGTTTGCCTGCATAAAAAAGCATCGAGAGCGATTTACCCGAACCTTGCGTATGCCAGACCACACCGATTTTTTGGCTATGTTGTTCGTGAGCGGCAATCGTGCATTCTACCGCCTCATTCACCCCATAAAATTGATGATACGCTGCCGATTTTTTGATAACCATTCCTTTGGTATTAGTTTCAAAGGTAATAAAGTAATGGATATAGTCCAAAATATTTTCAGGTAACATTAAGCCGTTTAATAAGCCAGACAACTCATCCGAGAAATCAATGCGTTGGCTTTGTTGTTTTTCATCAACCACTTTCCACGGCATAAAGCGGGCAAAATCTGCGGTTAGTGAGCCAGCTCGTGCGGTGGTACCATCGGAAATAATTTGTAATTGGTTATAGATAAATAGATCGGCAATATCTTGTTGATAAGTTTGTAGTTGGTTAAATGCTTTTTGTAAATCGGCTTGTACATCTAATGGATTTTTAAATTCAAATACGATTAATGGTAAGCCATTGATAAAGCAGATTAAATCGGGAATGCGTTTGCCACGTTTGCCTGTAATTTCAAATTGATTGACAGCAAGCCAGTGATTATTTTCGGTATGTTGAAAATCAATTAAGCGAGCATATTCAACTTTTTCTTCGCCAGTTGGAGCAATATAACGCACAGGTACGCCTTGTTTCAGGTAGCCATAAAATTGTTTATTGCGTTCGGCGAGGTAATTTTGTTCAAAATGGCGAATAGTTTTGACGACTTCATCGATACTGTCCGGCGGTAGTTGCGGATTGAGTTTGGCGATAGCGTCGTGCAATAGGGGCGATAAAATCACTTCTTGACTATTTTCCCGCCAAGGATACTGGCAATCCGCTAAAATTTCTTTGCCGTAAGCATATTGCCAACCGAGATTTTGCAGGGTATCAATGGCTTGTTGTTCTATCACAGATTCGTTAATGCCGAGTTTCATAGCTCAATCTCTCTCTTTAATGATGTAGATTAGATTTTTAAATTTCGCAATATATATGCACTACTAAGATATTGGAATATCCGATCTACACTCTAGTAATTATCTAACTTATATTGGCAATATGAACACATTTCATTTAAAATATCCGTCGTATTTTCACACAAAGGACATATATGATTAGCTTCGTGTCCACAACTTGCACACATTTCTTCTTCATATATATATGTTTCTTCACCACATTCAGGGCAATAAGTTAAAGGATCGTCTTCTCCATCTTTTATAGCGAAATGCCTTTCTACAGAGTAATGATTTTCTATAGCTAAAATAGCTATTTCTTCGTAAGTAAATTCACCTTTGCAAGATTGACATATATAATTTACTGTATCTGCATTGCTATTTAATGATATTGGAAGAATACATTCTGAACCACATTTAGGGCAATTAGCTTTATTTATTATAATATTTGCTACAGTATTATTGAAAAATGTTAGGCTCTCTAAAGACTTTTGACAGGTTTGTTTATGATCAATATATATTTGAACTTCTGTCATTAAAAACTCCCAATATGTATCGCCGATTAGTTTCTGAGGATTTTCTTTTAAATGTTCAATGATAAAATCACGCATTATTGGAAAAAGTTTAGATATGATTGTACGAATTGAATCAATGTTTGTTTCTTCAAAATAATGCTCAATATTGTTTCTTATTTCGTTTGCTTTATCAAATTCATTCCAGTTTACAGAGATGTTCAAATTTTTAAATCTTTCTTTTATAGAGCGAACATCAACTGTCTTTTTTCCATTTCCTAACCAAATTATTTCACCATCATTATTTAAAGTCGGTAAAATACGTTCTTTAATCAATATCTCATTACTACCCATAGGGCTCAATAGTACAAGTTTATGCTTAAATAATAAAAGCATACCAGCAAATAAATTTCTCATTGATGAGTAAACTCTTTTGGGATTGTCAGGAATTTGTTCGAAATCTTCAATACCCAGTTGAATTGATAAAATTGCATTATTTAAAATATTCATAAAAAATCCTTAAAGGTTATATGCTATAAAATAATTAAATATTTTATATAATGTTGCCTTGTAGGTCGGATTTTTAAATCCGACATTTCGTGATTTCTGTTCATTTCTTTGTCGGATATAAATATCCGACCTACTCAATTTCATAACTCAATCTCCCCATTTAATAATTTTGGTAATAAGGTATCTCTTATTTCAGATAGATAATAGGTTTCATCTGTATTTTTATAAATGTAAAAATATTGGTGTTTTACGGTCATATCAAATATATCTAATATGTTTTTTGATGGAATAAGTACTTTTAATTTTGATAAATTTTGTATTGTGATTTGAGGTTGAACAGAACCAGATGAAAAAATAGATAAATCTATATTTTTTAAATAATTTTCTAAAAAAAATAAATTCAGACTACTGTTGCTATATTCTACAATAAGAGAGTTACTAGTGATAAAAGAGAAAGGAGCACTCACCGATACTTTTCCAACAGTTCCACGACAACCAATTAATACTTGTCTATCTTTATATAGATACGTGTCGTGATACCCAATCACTCCATTTGCTCCATAGACAGGATATCCTGATAATTTTAATTTATTTTTAGGTAAGCCTTTACCATAAACAACCCTACATACATTGCTAATTCCATCTATTTCCCACCCTTTCGGGATTTTACCCAATTCACTCTCTACAAATTCACTAGGGAAAGCGGCGGCGGTTTGTTTGAGTTGCTCATAGGCTGGCGAATTTTCTTTTGCCAAGGCGTGAATTTGCTCGATGTTTTTTCCGCTAATACTTGCCATGGCTGCCAGTTCGGCTTGCTCAGTAGTTTGTCCGTTTGCAAGGGCATTGGCTTTGGCATGTACCGGGGCAAAGTCGATAAACCAATGTTTAAAAATAGCTTGTGCAATAGCTTCTAAAGTTTGGTTAGTTTCGGTGTTGAGTTGGATTTTTTTATCTAATACAGACAATTGTTTAACAATTTTATCTTGAATATCAAAACTAGGAATAAAAAGAGGATATTTTAAAACATCACCAATTTTCATATTTAATTGAACAGAAGTTCCACCTGATATGCCATCAATATAGTTAGCAAAATTTTGTGATTTAAAAACATAATAAATATACTCAGGAAGAACTTTGTCTTTTTTTACTCTTATTCTAAGTAATCCATTATTAAAAACAGCATTCATATTTTGACGAACTAAAAAGCTAATTCCCGTAGAACAAGTCCTAGCCATGATAATATCGTCTTTTATTAGTTGATATTTTTCCCAATCCTGCGGTTTTACCTCTGTAAACCCCCAATGAGAAATATCTTTGTTTTGCGAAATATCCTGTATTCTCAAACAGCGAATATCTGTTTCAAAATTTACTATAGGTGCTCTACGAATAGCATCTAAACCAGTATTAGCCGTTTCTACTACATCGGATAATAAAACTTGTTCCATCATTTTCCCCCAAATATCGCTAAATTTTGTTGAATTTGTTGTTCCAACTTTCGTCCTTCTGCAAACTGTTGGTTTAGCTGTGCGGTAAGTTCAGCAATTTTTTCAGCAAATGGAATACCGTCATCTTCTTGTTCTTCTGCTCCAACATAACGACCTGGCGTTAATACAAACTCATTCTTTTGAATTTCTTCTAGGCTGGCGGAATAGCAAAATCCTGCAATATTTTCATAATTTTTTTGTTGTTGCCATGCGTGGTAGGTGTCGGCGATTTTGGCAATATCTTCAGCGGTAAAATCACGCAAAACACGGTCTTTCATATAACCAATTTGGCGTGCGTCAATAAATAACACTTCGCCTTTACGGGCTTTGGCTTTGTTTAAAAACCAAATACAGGCAGGAATTTGCGTATTGGTAAACAGTTGTCCCGGCAATGCCACCATACATTCCACAAAATCGGCTTTAAGCAGATTTTCACGAATCACGCCTTCATTGTTGGTTTGGCTACTCATCGAACCATTGGCAAGCAACAAGCCCATTTTGCCCTTTGGCGAAAGATGGAACAGCATATGTTGCAACCAAGCAAAGTTGGCATTGCCATTTGGTGGGGTGCCATATTGCCAGCGAGGATCGCCTGCGAGGCTTTCGCTCCACCAATCATTCATATTAAACGGCGGATTTGCCATCACAAAATCCATCTTTTTATCGATATGTTGTGGATTGGTGAAGCTGTCGGCATTACCTTTACCAAAATCAAATTCAATACCACGAATTGCCATATTCATTGCGGCAAGTTTCCATGTGGTCGGGTTGTATTCTTGCCCATAAATAGAAACATCATTGATTTTGCCTTGATGGGCTTGGATAAATTTTTCCGTTTGTACAAAAAATCCACCCGATCCCATTGCAGGGTCATAGACACGTCCTTTGTACGGCTCAAGCATAGCAACAATTAAGGTAACAATCGATTTTGGTGTGAAATATTGTCCACCTTTCTTGCCTTCGGCGAGGGCGAATTGCCCAAGGAAATATTCATAAACGTGTCCGAGAATATCTTTTGCTGCCAAAGAAACAGGTTCGCCGTTATAAGTCGGTTTGCTAAAGCTGGTATCGGAAAATAGATCAATCAAGCTAATTAAGGTTTTTTCATCGACTTGATAACTAGAAATACGTTGGATAATGCCTTTGAGTTTGTCATTTTCACGCTCAATCGCCGCAAAAGCATCATCAATCATATTGGCAACGCCTTTGAACTTACTACCCCAAGGTAAGTCGGCACCTTTGGCAAGGCGTGCGTATTTTTTTAGATTGTCCCAACGGGCTTCTATCGGCACCCAAAAGATATTTTCAGCGGTGTAATAATCCCGAATTTCTAATTCATCATTTAATAATTGTTGATAACTTTCTTCATCATAGTCATCAGGATCAATATATAAGTCGTGGTTGGGATTTTGTAAATTGGCGGTGAGTTTGTCTTGGAAAGCGGTGAAATTATCGGAAATATATTTGAGAAAAATAAAACCTAAAACAACGTGTTTATAGTTAGCTGCATCAAGCTGTTGGCGGAGTTTATCGGCGGATTGCCATAATCTATTATCAAGTTCGTTTAAAAAGGCTTGACCAGCCAGATTATCAGCAATTACGCTTGTCTGTCTGTCTGTCTGTCTGTCTGTCTGTCTGTCTGTCTGTCTGTCTGTCTGTCTGTCATAGTGTAAGCTCCTTGAAAATTGGTTGTAATGATCGACCCGTTATTATTACAAATTATATTGGAGAATCAATAGGCTATTGTTGCTAAGTGAGTTTAGGTTTCGCCCTAAAAGATGACATACCTTTTAGGGATCTGACAGAGAGTAATTATTGGAGTTAGTTTTGTTTGTAAACTTACTTTATAAAGGAATACTACTAAAAAATACCAATAGCACTGGTACCAATAAATTGATAATAAAACCGAAACTTAACGCTAATGGTACGGCTTCTACGCCACCTGAACGTTGAATAATAGGTAGGGTACAGTCTAAAGCGGTAGCACCCGCTAAACCCACGGCGGTAGCACGATAATGTCGCATAAATAACGGAATTAAGAATAGACTAGCGATTTCACGTGATAAATCATTAAAGAATGCAATACTACCCCAGATTGGTCCCCAAGCATCATTTAATAATACGCTGGAAAGCGAATACCAGCCCATACCAGATGATACCGCTAGCCCTTGTGAAATCGGTAAACTTAAACATAAAGCAGCAATAATACCGCCTACTAATGAACTAATCGTAAATACAATAGAGATCCCGATACCGTGCTTATTAAAGAATACTTCACGTAAATTGATGCCACTATTACGCAGTTGGATGCCGACCAATAAAATCAAAATGATTAAAACATAAGTGCTTGAACCGTGAGGAATCAGGAAATAATTTTTGCTTAACAAACCAAATACGAAACCAACTACCACCATACTGCACATTTTAGTGGAATCCCAAATCAGTTTGAGTCTTGAGGGCATATTTTTGGTTGCTTTTGTTGCTGGTGCAGGGTAACGGCGATCATATAACGCTAAACTGGCAATATTTAACCCATGAATAATTAAGCTAAAGACGACAGCTTTCATCGCAATACTTGGCAAAGTTTGTGCAAGATTATCTAATTGTCCTAATGAACATCCCATCACAAATAAAATCAGGTATAACAACACCATAATGCCTTTATTGATCCAGTGAATAAATGTGACGTTGTTACTTTTAATTAAATAACCTAAAAATAATGGGACTAAGACAATCGCTAAACTTTCTAACATATCGAGTAAAAAATAAGGTGAAAAATAATAGAAAGGCGTCAATGTATCGGGTATTAGTGGTCAATGTCAAATAAATTAGTATTTTTCAGA
The DNA here is from genome assembly GCF_042433085.1 of Gallibacterium melopsittaci. Classification (NCBI taxonomy): domain Bacteria; kingdom Pseudomonadati; phylum Pseudomonadota; class Gammaproteobacteria; order Pasteurellales; family Pasteurellaceae; genus Gallibacterium; species Gallibacterium melopsittaci. The sequence continues at coordinate 51,825 of NZ_JBHLWA010000049.1, read as the reverse complement.
TTTTGCTTTAGAAGTTGAAATTTAATTCTTCTTAAAATTCGGCGCATCAGTAATCTGATGATATTCAGTATCTATTGGTACTATATGTTAAGATGATACGCAAAAAAACAAATAAGGATTCTGATATGTATCTAAAACAGATTGAAGTCGTAGGATTTCGAGGTATCCACCGCTTATCCTTCCAATTACGTTCCAATATGGTGTTGATTGGTGAAAATGCGTGGGGAAAAACCAGTTTATTAGATTTACTTAGTTTAATTTTTAATAAAGAAGCGGAGCCTTATCAATTCCAAGCCGATGATTTTTTCTATCGTGTACAAGACAATGAAGCACAAAAAATGACTTCAATTAATCTCTTATTTACTTTTAGTGAATCTTCTCCACAAGAGCTACAACAACCGACACAACATTTTTTAATGGCAGTTGCTATGGAACATGAAGATGGTTTTGCTCGGATTTATTTGCGTGTTTTTGGTGAACGAACTGCATCAGGCGATATTGTTACAACTTATAGTTTTATTGATCAACAGGGTAATGTGGTATCGCTAGAACCAGCACAACAAAGTAAATTAGTCGCCAGATTATTACAACGACATACCGTTTATCGTTTTCGTGATGCGCGTTTATCGAAGCAGGCTTTTGATCTGCAACCTATTCAATGCAGTAAAAATCTTACTCCTGAAACAGTTGCTGCTTTTTCAGCGGTGATGACCCTATTGCGTTATTACTTTATTTTAGAACGTAAACCACAAGTTATGGTTGGTGATACCAGTGTATTATGGCAACAAGCGAAAAAATTGGCGGAACAATTACGGGTAGGTGATGAAAAATTAAGACGCTACTTTTTTGTTTATTTAGTGAAACACTTTCTACCAGAGGATAAAAGCCTATTTTCCCAAGTCAGCAACCCGATTTTACTGTTTGAAGATCCAGAATCACGTTTACATCCTCGCTTAATGGCAATTATGTGGGAATTATTAAGTTATATTCCATTACAACGATTAGTGACAACCAATTCAGTTGAATTGTTATCGAATGTGCCATTACATTCTATCTGTCGATTAGAACGAGGCGAGGAGCGAATTCAATCTTATCAATTAGATCGCCACGATTTAGGTAAAGTTGATCTACGGCGTTTAACATTTCATATTCACTATAATCGTAGCTTAGCGTTATTTTCACGAGTTTGGATGTTTGTTGAAGGGGAAACTGAAGTTTGGATTCTCAATGAGCTAGCCAAAGTATTAGATATTAATTTAGAAAATGAGGGAATTCGGATTGTTGAATTTGCTCAATGTGGGATTAAGCCATTGATTAAATATGCAAATTTAATGGGAATTGGTTGGCATTTATTGACCGATGGTGATGAAGCTGGACGAAAATATGCCACGATTGCCGAAGAGTTATTACAAGAAAATGAACACGCATTGGATAAAATCACGATGTTACCGAAGCGAGATATTGAGCATTATTTTTATGATAATGGCTTTGAAGAAGTGTTTAAACATCTTGCTCGTTTACCAGAAAAATACAATTATTCAAAATCACAAATTATTCAACGTGCTATTCAAAATACCTCTAAACCAGATTTAGCTTTAGCGATTGTTAAGGTAGTAAAACAGAGTAATAACCAGTTAATCCCCGTTTTGTTTCGCCGTCTTTTTTCTAAAATGTTGCTAATTGCAAAAGAGCAGGGAGCATAAAAAAACAAAAAATTTCCGCCAAAAATTTGAGGAGTTTTGCTAGAATTAAAAGGAAAAGCCTGTGATTGCTTTTCCTTTCTTTTTTTATTTATTTTACAGGTGTTTTTTTATGCAAAATCAAAGCCTTTTGGCGAAATTTTTTCACTTGGAACAACATAATACCAATGTGAAAACAGAAATTATCGCTGGGATCACAACTTTCCTCACAATGGTCTATATCGTATTCGTTAATCCATCAATTTTAGGGGTGGCAGGAATGGATACGAAAGTTGTCTTCGTTACTACCTGCTTAATTGCTGCTTTTGGTAGTATTTTTATGGGATTATTTGCCAATTTACCTGTCGCTTTAGCGCCAGCGATGGGACTAAATGCTTTCTTCGCTTATGTCGTAGTGAGTAAAATCGGTTTATCTTGGCAAGTTGGAATGGGAACAATTTTCTGGGGTGCAGTTGGCTTATTGGCATTAACCTTGTTCCAAATTCGTTATTGGTTAATCTCTTCAATTCCGCTTAGCTTGAGGGTAGGGATTACTGCAGGTATCGGTCTGTTCATTGCATTAATGGGATTCCATAATGCGGGAATTATTGTCCCAAATGAAGCAACCTTGATGTCTTTAGGTGATTTACATTCCCCAACCGTATTATTAGGTATTTTAGGCTTTTTTATTATTGTGATTTTAGCCTCTAAAAATATCCACGCTTCTGTTTTAATCTCTATTGTTGTGACAACAGTCTTATCATTATTACTTGGTAAAACCCAATTCCAAGGGGTCTTTTCTATGCCACCAAGTATTACCTCTGTTGTTGGCCAAGTTGATTTGATGGGAGCTTTACGTGGTGATTTACTAGGAATTATTTTCTCCTTTATGTTGGTTAACCTTTTCGATTCTTCAGGAACATTACTTGGCGTAACCGATAAAGCTGGAATTAGTAATGCACAAGGGACTTTCCCAAAAATGAAACAAGCCTTATATGTGGACAGTATTAGTTCAGTTACAGGTGCTTATTTAGGAACTTCCTCTGTTACTGCTTATATTGAAAGTAGTGCAGGCGTGTCAGTAGGTGGTCGTACAGGATTAACAGCAATTGTTGTCGGTATTTTATTCTTATTGGTGATCTTTATTTCACCATTAGCCTCAATTGTGCCACCTTATGCAACAGCGGGTGCATTAATTTATGTGGGCATTCTGATGTCATCTATTTTGATTAAAGTGCGTTGGGATGATCTTACTGAAGCAACGCCAGCATTTATTACGGCTGCAATGATGCCATTTACTTATTCTATCACTGAAGGTATTGCACTTGGCTTTATTAGCTACTGCATTATGAAACTCTTTACTGGCAAAGCAAAAGAGGTCAGTGTGCCAGTATGGTTAATTGCCGTATTATTCTTACTTAAAATTATCTTTATAGATTAAGGATTTATTATGCAAAAACTCCTTTATATCTTGAATGATTCGCCATATAGCGGAGAAAAAACATTTAATGCATTACGTTTTGCGTTGGCATTAAAAGAAGAACACGCAAAAGAAGTTGAAATGAAAATTTTCTGTTTTTCTGATGCGGTATTATCTGGATTAAAAGGACAAAATCCAAAAGAAGGGGCAAATGTACAAGAGTTATTAACGATTTTAACGGGGTTAGGCGTTGAGGTAAAACTTTGCACTACTTGTACGAATGCACGAGCGGTATCACAACATCCATTAATTGATGGTGTTACGCTTGGTACTTTAGCTGATGTCGCAGAATGGACATTGTGGGCAGATAAAGTCCTTACTTTTTAATATGAAATAACCAAAACGCCGATTGTGATAGATCGGCGTTTTCCTCTCTAACAATAAGATAAATAATGAAAACACAACTGAATCCAATATCTCTTCCATTAGCACAAAATAATGTGATTGAAGCCTCTGCGGGTACTGGAAAAACCTATACGATGGTAACACTGTATTTACGCTTATTACTGCAAGCTGGCGAGAATAATTTTCCACAACCATTAGATATTGAGCAGATTTTAGTCGTAACTTTTACCAAAGATGCGACCAAAGAACTACGTCAACGGATTAATCAACGGATTCAGTTATGGTTAAAACAGCTACAACAATATCAACAGCAGCAAGATAAAACATTAATTAGCGATCAGGAATTACTTAAATTATTACCTTTTATTGAAGCTAATTTGCCTTTAGCTATTCAACGTTTAACCTTTGCGTCTCAATATATTGATCGAGCAGCAATTTTTACTATTCATAGTTTTTGCCAACGTATTTTACGCCAATATGCCTTTGATTCTGGTTTATCCTTTGAATTTTCTGTAGGTGAGAAGGACAAAGAACGTTTACGTCAAATCAATTATCAATTATGGCGAGAACAATTTTATTCTCTAGATAGCGAACAAGCCGAATATGTTGTGAAACTATTTGGATCACCAGATAAGGTATTTGATAAATTTGAAAAATTGCTATCTGGTGAGATGCCGCAAATTACGCAAAAACTATTATTTGATGATTTAGCATCAGGTTTAGCCTATTACCAGCAACAGCTAGCGAAATTTAAGTCGATTGAAGCGGCATATTTAGCAGATTTTAAAGTGTGGTATGAACATAAAAATTCAGCCATTCAAAAAGTGAGTCTGAAAAGAATTCAAAGTTATTTAACACCAGAAAAAGATATTGAATTACAGTTAAAAAAGGCAAAACAATTAACAGAAATTAAATTTTATAAAGGAGAAGTTATCTCACTACCATCACTTATCCTTGAATTAGAAAAATTTTTTACACAATTTTCGCAAGAAACTTATGTTGCCAGTATGAATTATCTGTATATTCAGTTATTGCGGGAACGTCTTTTTAGTTATCAAGATAGCCATAATGAGAAAAACTTCGATGATCTATTACGTTTATTGCGAGATGCCCTATATAAACCACAAGCAGAGAAATTAATCCGTCTTATTCGTCAACAATATCCGTTTGCGATGATTGATGAGTTTCAAGATACCGATCCGATTCAATTAGCGATTTTTGAGAAAATTTATCTGATTACAAAGCCAGATTATCCATTAGCTAGCTTTACGGTTATCGGCGATCCTAAACAGGCGATTTATCGTTTTCGTGGTGCCGATATTTTTACTTATTTATCTGTTATGGATAGTCAGCGTGAACATAGTATTACTAATGTTTATACCTTGCAGCATAATTATCGTTCTGCAGTAGGGTTGATCGAAAGTTTGAATCAACTTTATACCCAAGCAGAGAATCCATTCTACTTAAAAAATATTGAATTTCCGCCTATTCAAGCCCATAACCAAGGTTATCTTGAGATAAATGGGGCAAAGCAACCAGCGTGGCAGATGTTGCAATTAGCAGAAGAGCATAAGAAAAGAGAATCGTACCAACGTGCAATCGCAGAAATGTATGCGAACTATCTACAACAATTACTTAAATTATCTGAACAGCAACAAGCCTATTTTGTTGAAGATCCTGAAAATGCAATACAGCGGAAAATTGCTGCACAAGATATTGCTATCTTAGTGCGAAATGGAAAAGAAAGTCAGATTATTCGTACAGCATTAGCTAAAAAAGGAATAGCATCAGTTTATTTATCTGAAAATTCGAATGTTTTTGATAGCGTCATTGCCCAAAATTTATATTTGGTATTACAAGCTTGTTTTACGCCATTTAACGAACGAGCCGTCCTATCAGCGATTGGTTCTACTCTATGGGCATTTTCGGCTGCAGAGATCTATCAACTCAAAGAAAATGAAGAGCAGTGGGCAGAATTGATTGAGCGTTTATTGGTATATCGTCATATTTGGCAAACTCAAGGCGTGTTACCGATGTTGTATAAGTTATTTCAAACCGAAAAAATTCCACAACGCTTACAACAATTTGAGTTAGGAGAACGTTATTTAGTGGATTTATTGCATTTAAGTGAGCTACTGCAACAAGCAATGAATCAACAACAAAATGAAGAAGCACTGTTAAATTGGTATCAACAACAGCTTAGTGACAAAGCGAGTACTGAAGAAAATCGATTACGCCTAGAACGAGAACAAGAGGTGATAAAAATTATCACCATTCATAAGTCAAAAGGGTTGGAATTTCCGTTAGTCTGTTTGCCATTTATTATGACACCTTCAGATCGTATAACACGAGAAGACGTGTCTTTTTATCATAATGGGGAAAATCAACTCATTTGGGATATTGCGAAAACAGAAAATGGACAGGTGGATTTAGAAAACCGAGCGGAAAATATGCGACTGTTGTATGTGGCATTGACTCGAGCCAAATATCAACTCATTGTCGGCGTTCCGTCATCACCATTTCCTCAGGATAAAACGACAATAGAAAAATTGACGCCTTTGGATTACTTATTAGTGCAGGGGGAAACGTTAGCAACTGAGTCGAGTTATCTGGCATTATTTGATCGGGCTTTGTCGTCAGAAAATTGGCAAATCCTCAATGAAATTGAACTATTGGAATACGATCCATGGCGACCAAATTTATTTCATCAACAAGCGATTACTGTACAAACGTTTGAGCAAAATATCGAGAAAAATTGGCGAGTTACTAGCTTTACTGCCTTACAAGCGAGATTACAAGCAATTTATAATGAGCATTTTATTGATCTTGCCCAAGATTATATTGATCAAGAAGTTCAGCTAGAAGCAGAAGTATTAGCAGAACCGTCCGAGCAGTTAAGTGCAGCTTTGTATCCAGTTAATTTTTCTCCATTTGACTTTCCAAAAGGAGCTAATGTTGGTGAATGTCTGCACCGTTATTTAGAAAATTTAAATTTTACTCAACCTATCGAGTTAGAAAGTTTTAAGCCATTATGTCAACTGCTTAATTTAACTGATGATTGGTTAATACCGTTACAAACTTGGTTTACCCAACTGGTAAACAAACCATTGCCTGAATTAGGTGCATTACAGCAAATTAGTTATAAAGATAAACTAATGGAATTACAGTTTTATCTTAAGTTAGGAAAATTATTTAATAATCAAAAATTTAACCAAATTTTGCATCAATATCATCCTTTATATGATCAACAGTATCCAATTCAAATTGATGAGATTCAGGGCTTTATTCGAGGTTTTATTGATTTAGTGGTTAGATATAACAATAGGTATTATATCATTGATTATAAAAGTAATTTTTTAGGTGATAAATTGAGTTACTATCAACCAGACAATCTGCAAAAAGTGATTTCATCACAACGTTATGATTTGCAATATCTGATTTATACTTTGGCGTTGCACCGTTATCTGAAATTACGTGATCCTGAGTATCAGTATGCGACACATTTTGGTGGTGTGTTTTATCTCTTTCTTCGTGGTATGGCAGTGGCAGATCATTCACAAACAGGCATTTTTTTCACAAAACCTGCCACTGAATTAATTGAAAAATTGGATCAACTTTGGGAATAACAATAATGTTAACAATCTTACGGCAGTTATGTGATGCAACGATTATTGAACAGATTGATTACTACTTTGCTAAGTTGATTTATCAACAAGGGACAACATTAGATCCTAAAGTAAATAATCTTGCTACCGTATTGGCTGCACTATTAAGTTTTTATCATCAACGTGGGCATAGTTGCTTATATTTAAGCGAAGAGTTGATTGCAGATCCATTTGAGTTGGCTTTATTACCAGAATGGGAGCCTCTACTGTATGAGTTACGTCAAGCATTATCGGTTATCCCTGTTTCTGAATGGCAAAAACAATTATTGTTGCATCCTGCTTTTTCTAGCGATAAACAGCAGGTAACACCGATTATATTTCGTGAGCTTGAACAGAATACAATCTGTTATCTCCATCGTATTTGGCAGGATGAACATTATATCGCCCAACGTTTAGCCAAGAGTCAAACGATTGCTCATACATCACAACAACTTACCTATATTGGGCAAATTTTATCCACACTGTTTACATCCACTGCCCCACAACCTGATTGGCAAAAGATTGCCGTAGCAACTGCATTTTCCAGAACGATCACCTTTATTTCAGGTGGGCCAGGTACAGGAAAAACCACAACAGTCGCAAAACTATTATTAGGCTTGCAGTGGTTACAACAATTACAACAACAACCACCATTATCGATTCGTTTAGCTGCACCAACGGGAAAAGCAGCAACTCGTTTAACGGAATCCTTGCATCAAGCAGTACAACAGATCCAATTACCACTGGATTTAACCACAGAATTACCACAAGAAGCAGCAACGATTTCCCGTTTATTGGGAATGAGACCAAATAGTCAACCAACTTATCATCAACAACGCCCATTAAATATTGATGTATTAGTGGTAGATGAAGCTTCAATGATTGATTTAACCACAATGGCACTGTTGCTGCGTGGTGTCCATCCAGATACAAGATTAATTTTCCTCGGTGATAAAGATCAATTAACTTCCGTTGAAGCTGGATCAATTATGGCAGAACTAGGGCAATTTCTACCATTAGCGTATAGCCAAATACAAGCAGACTATTTGCAGCGAGTCTGTGGTCAACATTTAGCTATTACAGCACAGCAAAATTTTATCCGTGATAGCTTATGTCATTTGCAATATAGCTATCGATTCAGCGTAGATAAAGGTATCGGGCAATTAGCTAATGCCGTTAATCAAGGGGAAGCAGAGCAGAGCTGGCAACTGTTTGATAATTATGATGATATTCAAGCCTTACCATTATTTAAATATCAGTTTGGTGAAAAGAATAACAAGATCGTGCAATTTGCTACTGCTTTATATCAAGAGTATTTTACCTTTATTCATCAACAAACCTGTTGGCATTTGCCACAGATTGCACAGGCTTTTGCATTATTTAAACGTTGTCGCTTATTAAGTGCCTTGCGAAGTGGTCCATTTGGGGTAGAACAACTTAATCAACAAATTGCCGACAAATTACGACAACAGAAACAAGTAACTTTCCGTGCTACCCATGAATGGTATTTAGGTAAGCCTGTGATCGTATTACAAAATGATCATAATGTGCGGCTATTTAATGGTGATATTGGTCTGGTATTGCCAGATGAACAGGGAAATTTGAAAGTCTGGTTTGAAACGGAACAAAGTTTTCGGGATGTGTTACCTAGCCGAGTTCCGAGTGCGGAGCCTGCTTATGTGATGACAGTACATAAATCACAAGGTTCAGAGTTTAATCATGCTGTATTAGTGTTGCCACAAGAGTATAATGCGTTGCTAACGAGAGAATTAATCTACACAGCGATTACCCGAGCAAAGGAATATTTCACTGTATTTAGTGATGAAGCGATTTGGCTAAATGCAGTGCGTAGTCGTACCTATCGTGCCAGTGGATTGGCTGCACAGATTAAACATTATTTTTATGGAGAGGAATAAGATGTTAGTCGCTATTCCAGCATTAAGTGATAACTATATTTGGTGTTATAGTCGAGATAATTTACACGCCCTATTAATCGATCCTAGTGAAGCAGATGTTGTGGAATCATTTTTTGCCAACTCATCTCTAAAATTAGAGGCGATTTTATTAACCCATAATCATTCTGATCATATCGGTGGAGTAGAAAAGTTACGTAAAATCTATCCTCATGTGCCTGTTTATGCTCCAGCAGAGGTTGGAATGCCATTAGCGACTCATATTATCAATGCAGGAATTTACCATACGCCTTATTATACGCTGCAAGTGTTGGCAACAGGTGGACATACTGCTGGGCATATTAGTTATGTTGTGGATAATCATCTATTTTGTGGTGATACCTTATTTTCCTTAGGCTGTGGACGAGTCTTTACAGGCGATTATGTACAAATGTTTACTTCTTTGGAAAAATTAAAGCAACTGCCAGATGAAACGATTGTTTGCCCTGCTCACGAATATACATTAAGTAATTTACGTTTTGTGCAATCCGTTGAGAATTCAGATGCTCTGGCAGCATATGCCAACAAAATTGAGAGCTTACGGCAACAACATCAGCCAACTGTACCAACGACATTAGGTTTAGAAAAGACATTAAATCCATTTTTGCGTTGCCAAAATGTAGAACAATTTAAGGCATTACGCCAAGCGAAGGATAAGTTTTAGGGTAAAAATAGGTTCTCAGATTGGTGATAAATCCAGTTTTTACCAAGATTTTTATAAAATCCTCAAATGTCTTGAGAAGGCAGACAAGATTTGCGGGCAAAAAACGTTTTATTTTGTAGAAAAATATCAGTTTTTTGCCGGAGAGAAAATCTTAAGAGTTTGTTTTTACTATTTATATTGTGCAAATTGGTTATGACAAGCGAGGAGTTGCTGCTTAGTCAACATAAATACGCCATCACCGCCATGTTTAAACTTAATCCATTCAAACGGTACAGTTGGGAATTGTGCAATTAAATGCACCATACTGTTACCGACTTCGCAAATTAAGACACCGTTATCATTAAGATAATCTGGTGCATTGGCAATAATCCGTTTTACTAAAATTAATCCATCATGACCAGCTTCTAAGCCTAATACTGGCTCATGCGAGAATTCTACTGGCATATCGGCGAGATCTTCTTCGTCAACATACGGTGGATTACTAACAATTAGGTCGTAACCATCTTGTGGTAAATTTTCAAAAAGATCAGATTGCAATGGGAAAACTTGGTGTTCCATATGGTGATGAGCTATATTCATTTCAGCGACATTTAACGCATCTAATGAAATATCTACTGCATCAATTTCGGCATTTGGAAATTTATCCGCACATGCAATGGCGATACATCCACTACCAGTACACATATCAAGAATACGTTTTGGTTCACTGCGAAGTACGCCAGTAAAACCATCTTGAATTAACTCGCCAATTGGAGAACGAGGAACCAATACACGCTCATCCACATAAAATTGTAATCCGCAAAACCAAGCAGAATGTGTTAAATAAGCAACTGGTTTACGAGTTTCAAGGCGTTCTATGACTAAAGCGAGTAATTTTTGTTTTTCAATATCCGTTAAGCGTGAATGATAAAGTTCACTTGGTACATCTAATGGCAAGTGTAAGGTTGATAAAACTAATTGTAGGGTTTCATCCCACGCATTATCAAAACCATGGCCATAAAAAATATCTGCTGCATTGAAATAGCTATATGTCCAACGGAGAAAATCTTGAATAGTGTGTAAATTTGATAATGGGGAATAGAGTTGAATTTCTTCAATAATTTCTTGATTATAAAGTTCTTGTTCAGACATAGACTTCATTGTTGATAAGTGAAAAAAGATGGCTATTTATACCATATTTTCGGCAAAAGGTGTTAGTTGTGTTAGAATGGCACGCTATTATAAATGATGAGGATAATAATGGATTTACAAGATCAGAGTTTATTTCAAGAATTTGTTAAAGGCATAAAACCACTAAAACAAGACACTGTCACATTTTCTACACAACCAAAACGTAAACTGCAACAACAGCAACAAATTAAAGAACTACGTGAAAAAGAAGATACTCTTTTCTATTTTTCAGATGAATATGAACCTTTGTTAGACGAAGAGGGCAAGCGTTATTTACGACCAGGCGATGATCACTATTTGTTAAAACGATTACGGCGTGGTGATTTTGTACCAGATCTTTTTTTAGATTTACATGGTTTAACACGAGAACAAGCGAAGCAGGAATTAGCTGCATTGTTACTGGCTTGTGAGAAAGAAAATTTACCTTGTGCCTGTATTATGACGGGATATGGAAGTTTTACCTTGAAAAATCAAATTCCACGTTGGTTAGTACAACACCCTAAAGTCATTGCTTTTCATCATGCAACTAAAGAGTGGGGTGGTGATGCCTCTTTTTTAGTATTAATAGAAGTTGAAGGGGATTTGAAACAGTTATAAGACGGATACGAGGAGGTATCCGTCTATATCTAATTATATCTGAGCAAGTTTAGTCGCAATTTGTGTTGCAATCCCTATAGCATCTAATTGTAATTGTTGACGAATTTCTTGCTGTGTACCTTGTGGGATAAAGTAATCTGGTAATCCTAATTGTAAGACAGCTGGCATTGTTCCTGGCAATGTCACTAATGCTTCTAATACCGCAGATCCTGCACCACCTTGAATCGCATTTTCTTCTAATGTCACAATGAGATCATAATGGTGTTTCACTGCTTGTAAGCAAGCTAAATCAAGCGGTTTAACAAAGCGCATATCAATTACTGCATAATTATATTGTTCTGCAACTTGTAAGGCTTCAGGTAATAATGTACCAAAATTTAAGATAGCAACTTTTTCTCCTTCGCGGATCGTTTTGGCTTTACCAATTTCGAGTTCCGCTAAAGGCGCTAACATTGCGCCGGTACCTGTACCACGAGGGTAACGAACAGCCGCTGGCTTACCACAATGATAACCAGTATAAAGCATTTGACGGCACTCATTTTCATCACTTGGTGTCATCACAATTAAATTTGGAATACAACGTAAATAACTTAAATCAAATGCACCTTGATGTGTTTGCCCATCGGCACCAACAATACCTGCTCGATCAATAGCAAATAAAACTGGTAAGTTTTGAATTGCCACATCATGAATGAGTTGATCATAAGCACGTTGGAGAAAGGTTGAATAAATGGCAACGACTGGTTTATATCCGCCAATAGCTAAACCTGCGGCAAAAGTCACTGCGTGTTGTTCGGCAATCGCAACATCAAAATATTGTTCAGGAAAACGTTGTGAAAATTCTACCATGCCAGAACCTTCACGCATTGCTGGAGTTATACCTATCAATTTTTTGTCTTGTTCTGCCATTTCGCACAACCATTTACCAAAAATATCGGAATAGGTTGGTGAGGTCGTTTTACTCTTTGGTAATTCACCACTTAAAGGATTAAATTTTGGCACACCATGGAATCCGATAGGATCTCGTTCAGCAGGTTCATAACCTTTGCCTTTTTTCGTGATCACATGTAAAAATTGAGGTCCTTTAAGGGTACGCATATTCCTTAATGTAGTAATTAACTCTTCAACATTATGACCATCAATTGGCCCAATATAATTAAAACCAAGTTCTTCAAATAACGTACCACCTGGTGAAATAAATCCTTTTACATGTTCTTCGGTTTTTTGCACAAATTCTTTAATCGGTGGAATGCCAGAAAGGATTTTTTTACCGCCTTCACGCAAAGAAGAATAAAACGATCCTGAAAGCAAACGTGCTAAATGATTATTTAATGCCCCCACATTTTCTGAAATTGACATATCATTATCATTTAAAATCACGAGCATATCTGTGTGTAATGCACCAGCATGATTCATTGCTTCAAACGCCATACCAGCAGTAATCGCACCATCACCAATGACACAAATTGTTTTACGCCCAGCATTTTCTTTTTGAGCGGCAATCGCAATCCCTAGTCCTGCACTAATAGATGTTGAAGAGTGCCCAACGCTTAAAACATCAAATGGACTTTCTTCACGCCAAGGAAATGGATGGATACCTCCTTTTTGGCGAATAGTATGCATTTGATCACGGCGACCAGTGAGAATTTTATGTGGGTAGGCTTGATGTCCAACATCCCAAATTAATTGATCAAACGGCGTATTAAAAACATAATGCAGTGCAACGGTTAATTCTACAGTACCTAACCCAGAAGCAAGATGCCCACTACTTTGGCTTACGCTATCTAATAAATATTGACGTAATTGATTGCAAAGCTCAGGTAACTGTTCTTTGGGTAATAAGCGTAAATCATCAGGAGAATTAATCTGTGATAAAAGTGAATAATTTGACATAGTTGTTATAAAATCCGTTAAAAATAGTTAATTCCGCCGTTGAATAATAAATTCTGCTAAAGCACGTAATGCAGTGGTATCAAAAGGTATTTGATCTAAGCAGTGAAGTGCCGTTTGGTAGAGATCTTGGGCTTTTTGTTTTGCTTGTTCTAATCCTAGTAATTGCGGATATGTACTTTTATGTGATTTTAAATCAGAACCCGCATTTTTACCTAATTCTTCATTATTGGAAGTAATATCCAAAATATCATCTTGTACTTGAAAAGCTAAACCAATCGCTTGTGAAAAAAGTATAAGTTTTTGTTTTAATTCTTGATCTTGATAGTAATCAGATGCATAAAAGCCAAGTAACACAGAAGCAGTAATCAATGCTCCCGTTTTATGGCGATGAATCCTTTCTAATTCCGCTAATGAAATTTGCTTATTTTCAGAAATTAAATCTAAACTTTGTCCTAAACACATTCCTTGTGCACCAGATGCGTGGGCGAGAAGAGTAATTTGCTGTATTTTTTGTGTATCAGTTAAAGGCGCTTGTGCTAATAATTCAAATGCGTAACTTTGCAACGCATCACCCGCTAAAATAGCAGTAGCTTCATCAAAAGCAATATGGCAAGTAGGCTGATTACGACGTAATGTATCATTATCCATTGCTGGCAAATCATCATGAATAAGTGAATAACAATGAATACATTCTATTGCACCAGCAAGATGATCGAGTTGTTCTAAAGAAACATTTAACATTCGTCCCGTCGCATAAACCAAAAATGGGCGGACACGCTTTCCGCCCAATAATAGACTGTAACGCATTGCTTCTGCTAAAGGAGCTGGCTTACTATCTAACAGGTCTAATTGTTGATGTAAGAATGTATTATTACGTTGTTGTAATGCAGATAAATCGTCTGAAAATTGATACATCGTCAAATCCTAACAAGGCTTTTTTAATTATTATAAATATTCTGTTTGGTAGTACAAATCAGATCAGGATTAAAAAGGAGAATCCTCGTCAATTTGTTGTTCGGAATTATTTGCTATATAAGGACTCAATTCCGCAGTTGCATTCTTCTCTAATAAAATTTGTACACGTTGTTCTGCATTCGTTAAACGCTCTTGTGCCTGTTTGGCAAGATGGACACCTTGTTCAAATTGTGCTAACGCATCTTCTAATGTTAAATCGCCTTGTTCAAGGCGATTCACGACCGTTTCGAGTTCCGTTAAAGTGCTTTCAAAGTTTAAAGTTTGTGTTTTTTTTCTCATAACTAACAAACATTTTGTTTTCAATGTGGCGTATTGTACCTAATTTAATGAAACTTTAGGTGGATTTTTTACGTTGTTTCTAATTTTCGTGTAGAATACACGCTTATTTTTGCATAACAGAAGCTAATCATATGAAATTTATTGTTAAATTATTCCCAGAAATCATGATTAAAAGTGATTCTGTGCGTAAACGTTTTATCAAAATATTAACCAGCAATATTCGCAATGTTTTGAGTAAATATGATGATCAAGTCGCTGTAGTAAAACATTGGGATTACATTGAAGTCAGAACAAAAAATGCCGGAAAAAACGCATTATTAATAGAATTATTGCAGCGTATTCCAGGAATCCATCATTTCTTACAAGTAGAAGAAAAACCATTTGCCTCATTACAAGATATCTTTGAAATCGTTTATGCGGATATTGGTAAACAATTAGAAAATAAAACATTTTGTGTGCGAGTAAAACGCAAGGGAAATCATGAATTTACCTCATTAGATGCAGAGCGTTATATTGGTGGGGGATTAAATCAACATATTGAGAGTGCAAAAGTTAAACTGACTAATCCAGATGTTACCGTCAGAATTGAGATTGAATATGATCATGTTATGTTGATTAAACAGCGTTTTGAAGGTATCGGTGGTTATCCAATTGGTACACAAGAGGATGTATTATCGCTAATTTCTGGTGGTTTTGATTCTGGTGTATCGAGTTTTATGCTGTTACGTCGTGGGTGTCGAGTGCATTATTGCTTCTTTAATTTAGGCGGTGCTGCACACGAGATTGGCGTAAAACAGATGGCATATCATATTTGGCAGCGTTATGGTACTTCACATAAAGTTCGTTTTGTAGCAGTAAATTTTGAGAAAATTGTGGCAGAAATTCTTGAAAAAATTGATAACGGACAAATGGGGGTCATCTTGAAACGCATGATGGTACGTGCAGCTAGTAAGGTTGCAGAACGTTTCCAAATTCAAGCGATTGTTACTGGCGAAGCGTTGGGACAAGTATCTAGCCAAACATTGACCAATTTGCGTTTAATCGATGAAGCAGCAGATTGCTTGGTGTTGCGACCTTTAATTTCACACGATAAAGAACAAATTATTGCGATGGCAAAAGAAATTGGTACTGATGATATTGCCAAATCTATGCCTGAGTTTTGTGGGGTTATTTCTAAAAATCCTACTGTTAAAGCGATTAAGGCGAAAATTGAGGAAGAAGAAGCACATTTTGATTTTTCTTTATTAGAAGAGGCTGTTTGGAATGCACAATATTTAGATATTCGCCAAATTGCAGAACAGACAGAACGAGAAGTGCCTGAAGTTGAAATGGTATCTGTGCTACAACAAGATGATGTGATTATTGATATTCGTAGTCCTGAAGAAACGGATGAAAAACCATTAGAGTTAGAAAATCAGACGGTTTTACACATTCCTTTCTATAAATTATCTAGTCAATTCCCAGAATTAGATCAAACTAAACATTATTTATTATTCTGCGAACGAGGGGTAATGAGTCGTTTGCAAGCATTGTATCTTAAAGATCAAGGTTTTAATAATATTCGCGTGTTTAGACGATAATCCAATACAAAATCCTTTTAGAAAACTTGTGTGATGCTATCTGCAGAACACAAGTTTTTCTTTTCTATTTTCTATAAGTTTTTGTGACAGTGTCGCATAACATATTTGATAAATATATAAGAAATTATAATTCTTAAGAAAATGAAGTTTACTTTGAGATAGATAAAAGGAAATGAGATAATATATATAAATTTCAGTTATTTAACATAAAAACCATTATTTTTAACCTTATCACTTTATTTATATAATGTATATTATGTTAAATATAATAATTATCGCAGTAACGTGTTTTTTATGTTGGATTTCTCTGCTGTTGTTTCTAAATTATTTCTAATAATCAATTAAATGCTTCTTTCTAATCTATTTCTTTAATCTGAACCTTATGTATATCGTTCTTGATGTTGTGTTATCCTGCTACACAAAATTTATTGATGTTATCTTCAGCGATTGCTCCACTTATCGTAATTCTTATTGTGATTAACGTGTTCTCAATATTTCATAATCTCTCTATATACAACGCTATTTTGTTCTGAAGATAATTTCAGTTTAATTACTACAATAAATAAAAAAATCAGACTTGCTTTTCTAGCATGACAAGCGTACTATCTAATTTATTGCTACATCGTACTATTTTAATAGTACAAAGATAAAAAATAGAAAATCAGGAAGTTTAAGAGGATGTTATCGTGTCATATTTAGAAGTAATTCAACAATCTATCCCATATCAAGCAGACACTACTTCACTATTTGCTCACCTATGCCAAGGTCAAACGAATACTCTATTATTAGATTCTGCAGAAATTGGCAGTAAAAACAGTTTAAAAAGTCTATTAATTGCTAAAGCAGCAGTAAAAATTAGATGTGATCAACAACAAGTGCATTTTCAGGCATTAACAGCTAATGGAACTTATGTACTGAAGCAACTTGCTATCCATTTTAAGCAACATGCAGATTTAACTGTTATTCAACAACCATTAGCCTTAACTGTAACCTTCCCTGTTCTTAATAATGAATTAGATGAAGATACAAAATTACAGTCATTAACAGTATTTGATGGATTACGTACAGTATTACAACTTTATCAACACCATCAATCGCCTATTTTTTTAGGTGGTCTATTCGCCTATGATTTAGTTGCAAATTTTATCCCAATGAATGGAGTTACTTTAGAGGATGATGGTTTAACCTCTCCTGATTATAGTTTTTACCTTGCTGAACAATTAGTTATTATTGATCATCAAACTGAAAAAGCTGAACTTCACTCTTATATTTTTGATCAATCACAGTCTATTTCTGTTACTGAGCAAGCTAAAAGTATTCTTTATCAATTAAAACAACAGAAAGAAACAATTTTATCTAAACAAGTAGCCTCTACAGATGTTAGTGTGAATATTGATGATGAACATTTCAAAGCGATTATTGAAAAACTAAAACACCACATTAATATTGGCGATGTGTTTCAAATTGTCCCTTCTCGCCGCTTCTCATTGGAATGCCCTAGCCCATTAGCAACCTATCATCAATTAAAACATAACAATCCAAGCCCTTATATGTTTTTTATGCAAGATGATGATTTTGTTTTATTTGGTGCTTCGCCAGAAAGTGCATTGAAATATACTCAAGCTACTCGTCAATTAGAAATTTATCCTATTGCAGGTTCTCGTCCTCGTGGTTTTGATAACAATGGACAAATTGATCCTGAACTAGACGCTCGCCTTGAATTGGAGTTACGTCTTGACCATAAAGAACAATCTGAGCATTTGATGTTAGTGGATTTAGCTCGTAATGATATTGCTCGTGTGTGTGTTAGTGGTACACGCCGTGTGGCCGAATTAATGCAGGTCGATCGTTATTCGCACATTATGCACTTGGTTTCACGTGTAGTTGGTCAGTTAAAACCAGAGCTTGATGCACTGCACGCCTATCAGGCTTGTATGAATATGGGAACTTTAACAGGTGCACCAAAAATTAAAGCGATGCAATTAATTTATCAAGTTGAAAAACAACGTCGCCATAGTTATGGCGGTGCTGTTGGTTATCTCTCTTCCCATGGTGATTTTGATACCTGTATCGTGATTCGTTCTGCCTTTGTACAAAATGGTATTGCTTATATTCAAGCTGGTTGTGGTGAGGTCTTGGATTCAGATCCACAAATGGAAGCAGATGAAACTCGTCACAAAGCAGCTGCAGTGATTAAAGCGATTAAACAAACAAATTGCCAATAATAAGGATGTCTAGATTATGGCTAATATACTCTTTCTCGATAATTTTGATTCTTTTACCTATAACTTAGTTGACCAATTCCGTGTATTAGGGCATAACGTGACAGTGTATCGTAATGACTGTGACTTACAGACCTTAATTAAAGCAGCAACAGCTCAACCGAATACCATCTTGGCTTTATCGCCTGGACCTGGCAATCCTCAAGAAGCAGGTAATATGTTGCTATTAATTCAGGCATTAAAAGATCGTTGCCCAATTATTGGTATTTGTCTTGGCCATCAAGCAATTATTGAGTCTTTTGGTGGCGAAATTGTCCATGCAGGTGAAGTAATGCATGGCAAAGTATCTAAAATTACCCATGATAATCAAGCGATGTTTACTGCTTTGACAAATCCTCTCCCCGTTGCTCGCTATCATTCATTAATGGGAGTAAATTTACCAAAAGAATTGGTTGTGAATGCAGAATATAACGGCATAGTGATGGCCTTTCGTCATCAAACTTTACCAATTTGTGGTTTTCAATTTCATCCAGAATCAATTTTAACCGTACAAGGTGGACAACTTTTAAAGCAAACCATTGATTGGTTATTAACTCGATAATCCACATTACAGCAAAAATTAATAAAAAATTTAGGGAAGATAATTATGGAAACTCAACAAATACTCGAAAAGTTATTCAATGGAAATACGCTCTCCTCTACTGAAAGCGAACAGCTTTTTGCTGCCATTGTAAAAGGACAATTAAGTAATGAACAATTAGCTGGAGCATTAATTGCACTTAAAATTAAGGGGGAAACCGTAGCAGAAATTAGTGGTGCGGTAAAAGCTTTGTTAAATGCTGCTGAGCCTTTCCCGACACCAGATTATGCTTTTGCCGATATTGTTGGAACTGGTGGAGATGGGGCAAATACCATTAATATTTCAACAGCCAGTGCGATTGTTGCTGCCAGTATGGGAGCGAAAGTAGCAAAACATGGTAATCGCAGCGTTTCTAGTAAAACAGGATCCAGTGATGTACTTTCTGCTCTCAATGTACGTTTAGATCTTGATGCCAATACAGCACGTCAAGCTTTAGATGAAATTGGGCTTTGTTTTCTTTTTGCTCCACAATATCATCGTGGCTTTAAACACGCTATACCAGTACGCCAAGCGTTAAAAACTCGGACAATTTTTAATATTCTTGGCCCATTAATTAATCCAGCTCGACCAAAACATCAAATGTTAGGCGTCTATCATACTGATTTATTGCAACCTTATGCAGAAACGGCTTTAGCTTTAGGACATCAACATAGTGTTGTTATCCATGGTAGTGGTTTAGATGAAGTCGCTTTACATGGTACAACCGAAGTAGCAGAAATTTATCAAGGTAAAATTGAACGTTATACATTGACTGCTGAAGATTTCGGTTTAAAACCACAACTATTAGAAGCCATTAGAGGTGGAGAACCAGCCGAAAATGCAGAGATATTACGTTTAATCTTGCAAGGTAAAGGAAAACAAGAACATATTAACGCTGTCGCTGCAAATACTGCTCTATTATTAAAATTATTTGGTCAACAAAATTTGAAACAAACGACCCAACAAGTATTAGAATACTTAGCTAGTGGTAATGCCTTAACCACACTAGAAAAATTAGCACAATATTAATAGATTAATAGGAAGTTTAAGAGGTGTAAGTGGTATGATTACACAAGATTTTTCGCAAACATTGCAACAATCAGCAACAGTATTACAAAAAATTGTTGCGGATAAATTAGTTTGGGTTGCAGAACAACAACAGAAATTTCCACTAGCAGAATTTAAAGAGAAAATTCAACCAAGTGATCGCAGTTTTTATCAAGCATTAGCACAAGGTACCCACGAATTACCTGCTTTTATTTTAGAATGTAAAAAAGCTTCACCATCAAAAGGCTTGATTAGACAAGAATTTGATTTAACTAGCATTGCAAATGTATATCGTCATTACGCCAGTGCAATTTCAGTGTTAACCGATGAAAAATACTTTCAAGGTAGTTTTTCTTATTTGCCAATCGTGCGTAATTTAGTGAGTCAACCTATTCTCTGCAAAGATTTTATGATTAGTGAGTATCAAGTTTATCTTGCTCGCTATTATCAAGCAGATGCAATTTTATTAATGCTTTCTGTTGTAGATGATCAAACTTACCAAACGTTGGCAGATCTGGCACATTCTTTAGGTATGGGAGTTTTAACCGAAACCTCGAATGAAGAAGAACTACAACGTGCAATTAAGTTAAATGCGAAAGTAATTGGTATTAATAATCGTAATTTGCATGATCTCTCCGTTGATTTACAACGAACCTTAGATTTAGCACCAACAATTCCAACCGATCGGATTATTATCAGTGAATCTGGTATTTATACCCATCAACAAGTACATCAATTAAAACCTTTGGTGAATGCTTTTTTAATTGGTAGTAGTTTAATGGGAAGTGATGATTTAAATAGTGCGATCCGTTCCATTATTTATGGAGAAAATAAAATTTGTGGTTTAACCCGAGCTGAAGACGCTCAACAGGCTTATCAAGCAGGCGCATTATATGGTGGTTTAATTTTTGCCGAACACTCTGCTCGCTTTATCACATTAGATCAAGCTAAACGTATTTGTCAGGCTGCACCTTTGCGCTATGTAGGAGTATTTCAAAATCCTTCTTTAGACGAAGTGATAAATATCAGTAAGACACTTGATCTTTTTGCCGTCCAATTACACGGACATGAAGATGCCCATTTTATTCAACAACTACGCCAGCAACTACCAGAAAACATTCAAATTTGGCAAGCTATTGGCGTTGATCCAACGAATAGTGAAGTGCATTTTCAACCTAATGATAATGTAGATCGTTATGTGTTTGATACACAATTAAAAGATCAACGAGGTGGCACAGGAAAAATCTTTGACTGGACAATTATTCCAACGGAATGGAAAGCTAAAATTATGTTAGCTGGCGGTTTGAATTTAGACAATATCGAAGCTGCACTTGCCCAACATTGTTTAGGTTTAGATATTAATTCAGGTGTGGAATCTGCACCAGGCATAAAAGATGCCAATAAATTACAAACTATTTTGCAAAAAATTATTAGAAATTAGGATAAATGATTATGAGTGATACGTTATTAAATCCATACTTTGGTGAATTTGGTGGAATGTATGTACCTGAAATTCTGATGCCAGTATTACAACAGTTAGAAAAAGCCTTTGTCGAAGCACGTCAAGACCCAGAATTTCAACGTCAATTTAATGATTTATTGAAAAATTATGCAGGTCGCCCTACTGCATTAACGCTATGCCGTAATTTAACTAAAGGTACAAAAACGAAACTTTACTTAAAACGTGAAGACTTATTACATGGTGGAGCGCATAAAACCAACCAAGTACTAGGTCAAGCTCTATTAGCTATGCGGATGGGAAAAACTGAAATTATTGCCGAAACAGGCGCTGGACAACATGGAGTGGCAACTGCATTAGCTTGTGCAATGTTAGGGCTAAAATGTCGTATTTATATGGGCGCAAAAGATGTAGAACGACAATCACCAAATGTTTTCCGTATGCGTTTAATGGGCGCAGAAGTGATTTCGGTCAATAAAGGATCTTGTTCATTAAAAGATGCCTGCTGTGAAGCAATGCGTGATTGGTCTGCCAATTATGATAAAGCACATTATTTGCTAGGAACGGCAGCTGGTCCACATCCTTTCCCTACAATTGTGCGTGAATTCCAAAAAATGATTGGGGAAGAAACAAAACGTCAAGTGTTAGAACGTGAAGGACGATTACCTGATGCAGTGATCGCTTGTGTGGGTGGCGGTTCCAATGCCATTGGGATGTTTGCTGATTTTATTAATGAACGTTCTGTAAAATTAATCGGGGTTGAACCTGCTGGAAAAGGAATCGAAACAGGTGAACATGGTGCACCATTAGCGCATGGCTCAGTTGGTATCTATTTCGGTATGAAATCACCAATCATGCAAACAAAAGATGGGCAAATTGAAGAATCTTATTCTGTTTCAGCAGGCTTAGACTTCCCTTCTGTTGGTCCACAACATGCCTATTTACATCGTACAGGTCGAGCTAATTATGTGTCTATTACTGATGATGAAGCATTAAATGCATTTCAAGAATTAGCACAACATGAAGGAATTATCCCTGCATTAGAATCCTCACACGCATTGGCTTATGCCTTAAAATTGATTAAACAAGAACCAAATAAAGAACAGGTCTTAGTTGTTAATCTTTCTGGTCGTGGTGATAAGGATATTTTCACCGTTGATAAAATTTTAAATGGAAAAGGAGCATAATGATGAGTCGTTTTGATCAACGTTTTTCGCAATTACAAGCTAAAAAACAAGGGGCTTTTGTACCTTTTGTGACGCTCTGCGACCCAACATTAGACCGTTCTTTCGAGATTATTTGTACTTTGGTAGATAATGGTGCAGATGCATTAGAATTAGGTTTTCCGTTTTCTGATCCTTTACTTGATGGTCCAGTAATTCAAGCGGCGAATAATCGTGCATTAGCGGCTGGTTTTAGTACAGATGCCTGTTTTGAATTATTAGCGAAAGTTCGTGCTAAATATCCAGAGATACCAATTAGTTTATTACTTTGTGCGAATTTAATTTATGCGCAAACATTGGATCATTTTTATCAACGTTGCCAGCAGGTTGGCGTTGATGCCGTATTGGTTGCTGATGTACCGTTATTCGCTTGTGCAGAATATGTTGCAAGTGCGAAAAAGTATGGTATTCAACCAGTATTTATTTGTCCGCCAAATGCAAATGCTGAAACAATTAAAGGTGTTGCAACCCACAGTGAGGGTTATACTTATTTAGTTTCTCGTGCAGGGGTAACCAGTGCGGAAAATCAATCTCATGCAGCTAATTTAGTTGATTTAATTAATGGTTTAAAAGCATATAATGCCCCACCAATTTTGCAAGGATTTGGTATTGCTCAACCTCAACAAGTTAAAGAGGCACTCGCTTCTGGAACAGCAGGTGCGATTTCAGGATCTGCAGTAGTAAAAATTATTGAGCGTAATTTAGATAATCATGTTCAATGTTTGGTGGAATTAGCCGAATTTGTGCGTAAGATGAAGCAGGCAACTTATTAGTTATATACCTATTTATTCAAGAAGAAATTATATGATAATTAAAAATAATGTGATTCTTCATGAAAGTTAAGTACTTTATACTTACTTAGGAGAATCAAATGAGCAGAAGTTATAAAAAAATATCGATTTGTGGAAATGCTTCGGCAAAAACTGAAAAACAAGATAAAAGAATTGCAAATCGTAAATTTAGACGAAATGTACATCAATTGATAAAAGCCGGGAAAGAACCGCCTTTTCATATCAGATTGGTCAGTAATGTATGTACTTTTGATAAAGATGGGAAACAGTATTTTTCAGCTGTAGAATATCCATATCTTTTACGTAAATAAATAGTAGTAGAATAGTAGTAGAAAAGCTTAAAGTTTAGATACAAAGACTTTAAGCTTTTTCCTTAAACACATCCTTTTTATAAGACCTCAAGCAAGATAGTTGAAAAATTTGTGAACTTCAGCACAAATTTAACAAAAAAGCTCACATTTCTTATATTTATCTTTATAATAGCCCAAATTTTTTTGGAGGTTATTATGGCAACAATTAAAGATGTCGCTAAATTAGCAGGCGTATCAACCACAACTGTTTCTCATGTTATTAATAAAACACGATTTGTTGCTGAAGATACAACAAAGTTAGTTTGGGATGCCATTCAACAATTAAACTACTCGCCAAGTGCTGTTGCTCGTAGTTTAAAGGTCAATACAACTAAATCGATCGGAATGATGATCACCACGAGTGAAACGCCTTATTTTGCAGAAATTGTCCATGCAGTAGAAGAATATTGTTATCAACAAGGCTATTCTCTTTTTCTTTGTAATACACAAAATAATTTCCAAAAAATTAGTAATCATTTGGATATGTTAGTCAAAAAACGTGTTGATGGGATTTTGGTAATGTGTTCTGAATATACACAAGATTCTAAAGACCTTTTTGCTCATTTTACAACATTACCGATTGTCGTAATGGATTGGGGCCCAAATAACACCAATTCAAATATGGATTTAATTCAAGACAATAGTTTTGAAGGTGGTTATTTAGCAACTAAGCATTTAATCGATTGCGGACATAAAAAAATTGGTATTATTGCAGGAGATTTAGATAAAACAACGGCTAAAACACGTTATGATGGTTATGTAAAAGCGATGGAAGAAGCAGGTTTATCGATTAATCCAGACTGGGTATTAGAAGGACATTTTGAGCCAGAAGATGGGTTTGAATGTATGAATAAAATTCTCGTCCAAAAAGATCTACCAACTGCTGTCTTTTGTTGTAACGATGTGATGGCATTAGGTGCAATTTCAGCAATTGGAGAAAAAGGATTGTCTGTACCAGAAGATATTTCTATTATCGGTTACGATGATATTCATGCTTCTCGTTTTTATGCACCGCCATTAACAACGGTACATCAATCAAAAATGCGATTAGGGATTATGGCAATCGATCTATTAATTGCACGAATGACAGATAAAAATAAAGAACCAGCACGAATTGAAATGCGTCCAGAATTGGTCATCCGTAAATCGGTAAGAAAACTTTCTTAATAGAGATAAAGGCAGAAAATTTTCTGCCTTTAAAAACTCCTCATCATTTATTCCTTTCTAGTCCGATTCATTTGCATATCAACATCACATTATAAAGACTCATAAAAGAAATAAGCGGCAGCAATAAGGATAAGATGACTCAGAATAACACTGACAATTATTAGCACAATCAGTTTAATGACTTTGAATAGAGTGTGTTGAAATTTTAATATTTTGTCAGTGTCATTTTTTGGCATATATAAATTCTTTTGTACAAAAAATGGTATCCTGCTACTCTTCACTATCAAGCTGTTAGGCCTTTTGTTGGCTAAGATAACGTTCTACGGTATCAACGACTGCTTGAGTTTGTGAATCTAACTCAATATTTACTTTATCGTTGACTTGCTTTTGACTAATAATGGTACGTTGTAACGTTTCTGGAATTAAATTAACGCAAAAAGACTGCTCTTTTACCGCACCAATTGTCAAACTGATTCCATCTACTGCGATATAACCTTTGGTTAAAATATATTTCATCACGGATTTATTCGGTAATCTAAACCAGATCTGACAATTATTTGGTGAGGTAATAATCTCTTCAACATCGGCTGTGCAATAGATATGCCCTGATAAAAGATGCCCTCCCACTTCATCACCAATTTTCATCGCACGTTCAACATTAATTTCATCACCAATTTTTAATTCACCAAGATTGGTTACTTTTAACGTTTCCTGCATTAAATCAAAACTAATTAAATCATTATTAATTGCAGTAACTGTTAGACAAACACCATTATGTGCAACAGAAGCCCCTAATGTCAGACCAGATAGTAAATCCTGTGGCATTTTTATAATGTGTGTTCTAAAATTATCTTTCGCTTTAATTTCATGGATTTGAGCTTTTCCTTGAATAATTCCTGTAAACATAATATTTCCTTATTAAAATCGTGTCTGTGCTTTCGCAAGATAACAAATAAAAAATCACAAATGTCGGACATTCTATGACAAATTGGCAAAGATATAAAACACAAATTATTGAGTTAATTAAGCTCGCTTCGCCTATCTTAATTGCTCAAGTCGCACAAAATTCTATGGGACTAACCGATACTATTATGGCTGGGCGTGTGAGTGCTAAAGATATGGCAGCTATTTCGGTAGGCGCATCTATTTGGTTTCCATTGTTACTATTTGGACAAGGTTTACTCTTAGCTTTACCTCCAACAATTTCTTACTTAAATGGTTCAGGAAAACGAAATTTAATTGCTCACCAAGTTCGGCAGGGTATTTGGATTGCTGTTACCATTAGTATTCCTATTTCATTAATTGTGTATAACAGTGATTTTATTATCAATTTAATGGGTATGGATGCGGAATTAGCGACAATTACCAGTGGCTATTTAAAAGTAATGGCATTCGGTACTTTACCTTACCTTTTGATGATAAATTTTCGTTGTTTAAATGATGGTATTGCAAAAACAAAGCCAGCAATGGTGATTGCTTTTACCTGTTTATTACTCAATATCCCATTAAACTATATCTTTATTTACGGTGCATTGGGTGTCCCTGCTTTTGGGGCTATTGGTTGTGGGATTGCAACCATGATTTTAAACTGGATTGCTTTTTTATTGATTGTTCTCTACTGCTATAAAGTACCTAGCCAACGAGATTTAAAAGTTTTTGAACAACTGATTGAAAAACCAAATCCTAAAACATTAAATAAATTGGTACGGTTAGGATTACCTATTGCTATTTCAATTTGTTGTGAAGTGTTGTTGTTTTGTATTATTTCGCTCCTTATTTCACCATTTGGTGCGGATATTATTGCAAGTCATCAAATTGCCCTCAATACGAGTTCTTTCATTTATATGTTGCCAATGTCCATTTCTATGGCCACAACAATTTTAGTAGGACAAAGTTTAGGTGCAGGTAAAACATTACAGGCCAAACAATTTACTTATTGTGCTTTGAGCTTAGGTTTATTAGTTACCTTCTTTACTGCAACAATTACTCTGCTCTTTAGACACAATATTGCGAGTATTTTTGTGAATGATCCAACAGTGATTGTAATGGCATCTACATTATTAATTTTTGCTGCGGTTTACCAATTTTCTGATACAACTCAAAGTATTATTGGCGGAGCATTACGTGGCTATAAAGATACAAAATCAGTGCTATGGATTTCGTTATTTGGCTATTGGATAGTAGGAATGCCTGTTGGTTATATTCTTGGCTTAACAGACTGGATTGTACCTCATATGGTTGCAAAAGGTTTCTGGATCGGTTTTGTTGTTTGTTTAACGGTATCTGCTTGTCTATTACTGTACCGTTTACGTCAAATCCAGCGTTTACCAGACGATATTTTATTAACTAAACTTGAGAAAATTAAATAAATTACGATAAGGAGATATGATTTATGTCACAAGTTATTCGCGTTGGGATAGCAGGTTTTGGAATGTCCGCTAATGTTTTCCATTTGCCATTTTTGCTGCATGATTCTCGTTTTAAAGTCGTCAAAATTTTTGAACGTAGCGGTAATAAGGTTGCTACAAAATATCCAGATATTCAAACAGTTCGTCAATTTGATGATTTATTACTAGACGATGTTGATTTAGTGATCATTACTACGCCAAATTTAACCCATTACACAATGACTAAGCATGCAATTTTAGCGGGCAAACATGTTATTGTTGAAAAGCCATTAAGTGTTACTGCTGCTGAAGCATTGGAATTAGCTGAATTAGCAGAAAAACAACAAGTCAAATTATCTGTTTACCAAAATCGCCGTTGGGATAATGGTATTTTGACTGTGAAACAGATTTTAGCGAGTCAATTATTAGGTGATATCGTAGATTACGAACTACATTATGATCGCTATACACAAGCTAAAAATAGTAAAGTTTGGAAAGAAACGGGGGAACGTGGTGTTGGATTAGTTTATGACTTAGGTGTTCATTTAATTGATCATGTTGTTCATCTTTTTGGTTTACCAGAGGCATTATTTGCAGATTTACGTTGCCAGCATCCTAATACATTAGGCGAAGATAATTTCCAAATTTATTTATATTATCCAGATAAAAAAGTCACACTTTCGTCTAGTAAATATGTGCGTGAACAAGGGCCAGTTATTACTTTGCATGGTACGTTAGGTTCGTATTTGAAATATGGTATTGATAATCAAGAGGCCTTATTAATGGCTGGTGTTATCCCTCAAGGAGATTGGAATAAAGAAGGAAAAGAACATTGGGGAATTCTAAATACAGAAGTAAATGGTGTACATATCCGTACAACTTTAGAAACCATTCCAGGAAATTATCAGGCTTATTACGATAATATTTATGCGGCATTGACTGCCAATGAACCACTACAAGTTACCGCTTTCCAAGCCGCAAAAGTATTAGAATTAATCGAAAAAGTGTATCAAAGTGCTGAAAATGGACAAAAAATCATCCTCAAATAAAAGATAACTATTTGTTTTTATTTAAGAAATATTTTTTCTCTAAAATAAATTCAATTTTTTTTTAAATTTTTTGAACTTTCTTTTTTTTGGTTGGTCTTAGTAACCGCTAGTGACTGCAAATGCGTAAGCAAATGTTTTTTTTATTTTATTCATTGAAACCTCCCCCTGTTCTTCATAGAACAGGGGTTTTTCTTTTTTAGAAAAGAAAAAATTATCTCGATATGATCGAGGTAACTATAATTGTTTAATTCTGTTTATAATAACGAGCCTATTAATTCTCCACTATAAAGATACTTTTTCACCATTGCACTCGCTACAACCGCATTATTTTGTGCATAATGTCCAGTAACTATATCTACTTGATGTTGATCAAGTAATAAATTTTGATTCAATCTATGTTTGAGATGTTCAACAAAAATAGGGTTTGAACCTAGATAGGTAGAATTAATCATAATCTTATCGGATGAAAAAATATTAACTAAATTCATCAATACATATGAAATACCATCTGCAACATAGTGTAAAATCGCTATTGCCTGCTCATTACCTTGATTTGCTAAATCACAAAGATACTCAATTTTTTGGGCATTATCTTCGAGATTATTTGGTAATAAATGATTGACCAAACGATAAATTGCAGCATAGGTAACATGATGTTGTAATTGTTGTGCATCTTCAGGTAATAAATCTTGGCTAATAATTTCAGCCAACGGATTTAAAGTTGGCAAACAAACTCTATCAATATTCATTCGCTGTTGTTTACTACCTTGAATCATTTTTCCTTTAATGGATACACTCATATTAATTGCATCATCAACCTGTAAGAAAATCACATTATCACTACTGATAGCAGCCCCTAAAGAAGATTCAGCAAATACCCAAGCAGAAAAATATTCAGATAAAATAATAGGCAATTTAAATGCTTGCCTTAATTCTGCTTGTAATTCCAGATTTACACTAAATTGCCCTAAACGCTCAATTCCTGTTTGTTGACGGTTTAATAACCCTTCTACTGAAATTGAAATAGCAAAAAGCTGTACAATTTTTTGTTGATATTCAGCTTGAAAAGCTTTCAAATTTTCAATTAATAAAGAGGTTAATAATGGAAGTTGCTTTGATAGAATAGGATAACTTTTTGTTGCAACGACTTTCCCATTAAGCTCACAAAGAAAAATTGTCATTTCTCGTTCATTTAATACAACACATAAAGATTGCCAATAAAATGGGGAAATTGCTAAACCAACAGCAGGACGTCCACGTACGATTGGGGTTTGTGTTGTACGCTCGATTACTAACTTTAAATCAATTAGATCACGGGTGAAATTGGTTATACTGGCTGGTGCTAATCCTGAAATTTTTGATAAATCGATCCGTGAAATCAAATCAAATTGTTCAATTAAACGATAGATTGTCCCTAAATGTTGTAATTTTTGTGGTGAATTTAATAACTGCTTTGCCATAAGACCCTGCAAACAGTCACTCCAAAACTGTTTGACTCCATAAGATAATAATTTTGCTTTTTATACGAATTTTTCACTCCATTCTCAAGTGGTTTACATCAAATTTGAGAAAAATCTCACACTTTATTTTTAAATATTTTTTAATTTTAAAAATTTGTTGATAAATTCTACTAGATTTGAGTTTCTGCATTTATCCCACTCATAAAGTATTGTAGAATGGCATGCTTACAAAAAACAAAAAATTCATTTGAGGTTACTATGACACAAGCTAAATCAGTCGCCGAAATTTTGAAAGGCGATGTGGCGATTGGTTCGTCCACAGTTGTACGCGGTTGGGTACGTACTAGACGTGACTCAAAAGCAGGCGTTTCATTTTTAGCCGTTTATGACGGTTCATGCTTCTCTCCTATCCAAGTTGTAATTGAACAAACCATCGAAAATTACCAATCAGAAATTTTACGTTTAACTGCGGGTTGTTCAGTTGTAGTGACTGGAAAAGTAGTTGAATCTCCTGCAGCTGGTCAAGCTGTTGAGTTACAAGCTGAGAAAATAGAAGTGTGTGGCTGGGTAGAAGATCCAGATACTTATCCAATGGCAGCAAAACGCCACTCTATTGAATATTTGCGTGAAGTAGCACATTTACGCCCTCGTACTAATTTAATCGGTGCAGTTGCACGTGTACGTCATTGTCTTGCACAAGCTATTCATCGTTTCTTTAATGAACAAGGTTTCTATTGGGTTGCCACCCCATTAATTACTGCTTCAGATACTGAAGGAGCAGGTGAAATGTTCCGTGTTTCAACATTAGATCTCACCAATTTACCAAAAACTGAAAAAGGCGATATCGACTTTAGCCAAGATTTCTTCGGTAAAGAATCTTTCTTAACCGTATCTGGTCAACTTAATGGTGAAACTTATGCGTGTGCATTAAGTAAAATCTACACCTTTGGTCCAACATTCCGAGCAGAAAACTCAAATACTACCCGTCACCTTGCTGAATTCTGGATGGTAGAGCCAGAGGTGGCATTTGCAACATTAGCAGATAATGCAAAATTGGCAGAAGATATGCTGAAATATGTCTTTAAAGCTGTTTTAGAAGAACGTATGGACGATATGGAATTTTTTGCAAAACATGTAGATAGTACAGTGATTACACGTTTGCAAAATTTCATTAATTCTGATTTTGCTCAAGTTGATTACACTGATGCGATTGAAATTTTAAAACAAAGTGGCAAAGCATTTGAATTCCCTGTGGAATGGGGAATTGATCTCTCTTCTGAACATGAGCGTTATCTAGCTGAAGAACATTTCAAATCCCCTGTTGTCGTGAAAAACTATCCAAAAGATATTAAAGCATTCTATATGCGTTTAAACGATGATGGTAAAACAGTAGCTGCAATGGATGTATTAGCGCCAGGAATCGGTGAAATTATTGGCGGTTCACAACGTGAAGAACGTTTAGAAGTGTTAGATCAACGTATGGAAGAAATGGGCTTGAAGAAGGAAGATTATTGGTGGTATCGTGATTTACGCCGCTATGGTACTGTACCACATTCAGGTTTTGGTCTTGGTTTTGAGCGTTTAATTGTATATGTAACTGGGGTACAAAATATTCGTGATGTAATTCCATTCCCTCGTTCACCAAGAAACGCATCATTCTAATTTAAACAAGCAATTCTTATAAAGCCAAATGTGTTCTTATACCATTTGGCTTTTTTTGATCTTAATTTTTAAGGAGTTTTTATGTATTCTCTCTATATTAGTAAACCTGCTTCATCTTGGTCTTTACGACCATGGATTTTATTGAAAGAACTAGGTATTCCTTTTCAAGATATTCAAGTTAATTTTTTAGCTGATCGCCAACAACAACGTCATACTTTCTTACAATTTTCTCCAACAGGCAAAATCCCAACGTTACATGATGATCAACAAATTATTTGGGATAGTTTAGCCATCATTGAATATATTGCTGAGGATTACCCTCAAGTTTGGGCTACGGACCGTCAAGCACGAGCTTGGTCTCGTTCTGCTTGTGCTGAAATGCACTCTGGATTTGCATCATTACGTCAGGTTTGTGGTTTTGCTCCTTTAGTGAAAACACCATTAAATGACGTACCAGAATCTGTTATTACTGATTTAAACAGAATTAATCAATTATGGGAACAAGGGTTAGAACGTTTTGGTGGTCCTTACTTAGCCGGAGAACAATTCACCGCAGTAGATGCATTCTTTGTGCCAGTTGCTGGTCGGATTGAAACTTATAGTTTAGAGCGTTACTTCTCTACTCAATCACGAGCTTATCAACAGAAATTACTTCATCTAGCAAGTTACCAAGAATGGATCGCAAAATAATCTTTATTCAGAATGAATTAAATACTTAATTTGTTGGCTTTTTAGGCATTTAATTCGTTCTTGTTTAAAAATGTTTTGCAATTCCTTAGCAGCTCATTATAATGACGTGGTTTTCGCAAAGCGACCGTAGCTCAGTTGGTTAGAGCACCACCTTGACATGGTGGGGGTCAGTGGTTCGAGTCCACCCGGTCGCACCATCTACCTTTTCGCAACCTTTCGTAATTTTCCAAAAAAACTCAACAAACCCACTTCCAACAAGGCTTTTTAACTTTTTCACTTTCCGCAACTGTTCGTACTATTTCGCCTTAAATCACGATTTTTAGTAACAAGTTTAGTAACAAGATACAATCACATTTTATATAACATATCAGTATTAATGTGCTTATTACTCATTCAAGAAACATACAAAAAACCTCTAACATTACTGCTAGAGGTTTTTAACTAATGATCTAAAAAAGATGAGATTAATCTACAACTAAAGTACGGCAAGTATTTGTACCACCAGAGATAAACTCATCGCCTTGTGTAAGTAAAACTAAATCTCCAGATACTAAATAACCTTTTTCTTTTAATAAGTTGATTGCAATTTTAGCACCCTCAACAGTACGACTCATTTCTTCAAAGTAAACTGGTACAACACCACGATATAAAGCACAGAGATTTAATGCACTTTGATTACGAGAAAGGGCAAAAATCGGTAATCCTGAACTAATACGTGACATCAAACGAGCTGTACGACCTGTGCTGGTCATTGCAATAATTGCAGCAGTACCTTTCATATGGTTTGCTGCATACATTGCTGACATTGCCACAGACTCTTCAATCGAAGAAAATTCAACATCCATACGGTGACGAGAAACATTGATGCTAGGCATTTTTTCTGCACCTAAACATACTTTTGCCATTGCAGCTACAGTTTCTGCTGGATACTGCCCTGCTGCAGTTTCTGCAGATAACATCACTGCATCAGTTCCATCTAATACCGCATTTGCTACATCCATTACTTCTGCACGAGTTGGCATTGGATTGCTGATCATTGATTCCATCATTTGTGTTGCGGTAATAACCACTTTATTTAATTGACGTGAACGACGAATTAATTTTTTCTGTACACCAACAAGTTCTGGATCACCAATTTCAACACCTAAATCACCACGAGCAACCATAATTACATCAGATGCTTTAATAATGTCGTCAATAGCTTCTGGTGTTGCGACAGTCTCTGCACGTTCCACTTTTGCAACGATTTTTGCATTTAGGCCAGCTTCTACGGCTAATTTACGTGCATATTCAATATCTGCACCACAACGAGGGAATGAAACTGCTAAATAATCTACACCAATCTTAGCAGCAGTAATAATATCGGCTTTATCTTTTTCAGTTAACGCATCGGCAGATAAACCACCACCTAATTTATTGATACCTTTATTATTAGAAAGTGGACCACCAACAGTTACTTCAGTAAATACTTTTTCACCTTCAGTAGAAAGAACTTTTAATTGCACACGTCCGTCATCTAAAAGGAGGATATCGCCTGGTACAACATCTTTCGGTAGATTTTTATAATCTAAACCAACTGATTCTTGTGTACCTTCACCTTTTGGTAATTCAGCATCCAGAATAAATTTATCACCAACATTTAAGAAGATTTTTCCGTCTTTAAAAGTAGAAACACGAATTTTAGGGCCTTGTAAATCACCTAAAATTGCCACTTGTTTACCAAGTTTTTTTGCAACTTCACGTACTTTTGCTGCACGATTAATATGATCTTCTGGTGTGCCATGAGAGAAATTCATACGCACTACATTTGCACCAGCTGCAATAATTTTTTCTAAATTATTACCTTTATCTGTAGCAGGACCTAAAGTCGTAACAATTTTGGTTCTTCTTAGTCTTCTAGACATTAATTACTCCGTAAGATAACAACAATACTTGAAATTTAAATAATTAAAATTTTTGATGGAAGAGATGATACTTTTCAAAGTAAAGTACCTATAATAAAACGGTGGGAGATTATACGCTGATTTTTTATGTAATGCGAGAATATCTCCGTTAAATTTTAACGAATCACTTAATCGAGGTAGGTAGATGGATATTTTTATTATGCGCCATGGGGAAGCAGGTTTTTCCGCTTTTAATGATAAAGATCGACCATTAACAGCAAGAGGTGAAGAGCAAGCATCTGAACAGGGTTTATGGCTAGTTAAACAAATGCTTCCAGAACAAGTTCTTGTCAGCCCATATCTTAGAGCAAAACAAACTTATCAATATGTTCAACAACATTTTTCGCATTCAATTCTTACAGAAACTTGGGATAATTTAACGCCACACGGCAATCCAGAGTTAGTCGTTGATTATTTAGAAACATTACAACAACAAGGGGTAAAAAGCGTACTAATTGTTTCTCACTTACCTCTCGTGGATGAAATTGTTACTGCTTTAGGAATCCGCGAGGCAATTGCATTTCATCCTGCCACCATTGTTCATTTAGAAAAAACAGAACAGATTACAAAATTGATTGAATTTAAGATTCCAACTGCATAAAACAGATCTGCATCTACTATTTATAGATGCAGATATTCTAAGTTCTCTTTATTGTAAACCAGCTTCTAACTTTAATTGTAATAAACGTCGTTCTTCGATCGTTAAAGCAACACCTTTCTGGTTCATTAAAATAAAGAAATCCTCTGCCTTTTCACCATTAGTTGTAATTTTGGCATTAATTAACCCTAATTGCTGTTCAGTAAAAATATCACTGATAATCGCAAGTAAACCAGCACGATCTTTAGTTATTAATTCCAATTCTGTTTGCTCTTCTTTTTCCGTATTTAAAAAACGAACTTCCAATGGCACATTAAAATGTTGTAGCTTACTACTACGGCGTGCTGTTGCGGTTGGCACTCGTTTTTCACCTTGTAATACAGCTTTTAGCACTTGGGAAATTTCATCTCGACGCGGTTTGCGTAAGGCACTACCGTCTGCTTCAGTAACAATAAAACTATCAAACACTTCTCCACTTGCTGCAGTAATAATTTGTGCATCATGAATACTTAAATTTTTCGCATCAAGGGTTCGTACTACTTTATTAAAGAGTTGTGGTTGATCCGCACAATAAATGAAAATTTCTGTTGCACCACGAGAAAAACGACTACTGACCAATACCACCACTTCATTAGCTAAATCTTCAATCTGGCATAAATGTTCAGCATGCCACGCAAGCTGTTTAGAGGTGTTGCGGAGGAAATACTCTTCTGGACAACGTTGCCAGAGCTTATTCACATCATTTACCTTAATCTGATATTTTTCTAGCATCGGCTGCATAATATCTAATGCTTTAATCCGATTTTGCAGAATTTGAATACTATAATCTAAAGGTACCGTTATACCTTGCTCTAGCTGTTGCTTGGTATAACGGTAAAGTGTTGCTAATAAAGTACGCTTCCAACTATTCCACAAAGTTTCATTAGTCGCACAAATATCCGCTACTGTTAAACATAATAAATAATCTAAACGGGTTTTATTATTCACAATATTCGCAAAGCGTCGAATTTCTGCTGGATCATGAATATCACGTCGTTGTGCAACAATCGACATTTGTAAATGTGATAATACTAACCATGCCATAAATTCTGCATCTTGCTCACTAAATCCATGCAAAATAGCAAAATCATACATATCAATTGCCCCTAATTCAGCATGATCACCAGAACGTCCTTTAGCAATATCATGAAATAATGCTGCTAAATAAAGTTGTGGACGTTGTGTTAGCGTTGGATAAATTTGATAGCAAAGTGGATGAATTTCTGCAGCGTCTGATTTTGCAAAACTTTCTAATTTTAATAGAAGACGAATAGTATGCTCATCTACAGTATAAGCATGGAATAGATCAAATTGCATTAAGCCAACAATATGTTTCCATTCTCGTAAATAGGCTTTTAATACGCCATAACGATGCATTGGTGCAATCGCTCGTGTGATTGCCTGTGGTTGTTTAAAAATTTGCATAAAGTAATCTCGTGCTTGTGCATTTTGACTGAGATACCCTTGAAAATTTAGTAATGCTAAACGTAATTGACGTAATGTACTTGAATGAATATAACTTTGAGGATAACGGCACAGTTGCAAAAATAACTCAACCATTGTTTCTGGTTGATGATGAAAAATATCGTTACATTGTAACTTAATGCTGTTGTTTACTAAGCAAAATGCTGGACTAATTGCTACTTTTTCTGCTGTTTTGGTGCAACTAGGAGATAGAAATTGTTCTTGGTAATCCTGCATTAAGACTTCACTTAATTGAATGATTTGTTGAGAATTACGGAAATAGGCTTTCATCATCGTTTCAACAGCTTGATTTCCAACACCTTGATATCCCAACATTTCACTAATTTTTAACTGACGCTCAAATAACAAACGATTGTCATAACGTTTAATCACTAAATGCAGTGCGTAACGCATTTTAAACAGGAAGGTTTGGCAATCTAATAATGCTTGATACTCTTCTGGATAAATAAAACCAAAGGTCAATAAATCATTAAGATTTTTGGCTTTAAAATGCCGCCAAGCAATCCAATACAATAAATGCAGATCACGTAAACCACCAGGGCTATATTTGATATCAGGCTCTAAGTTATAGCCTGTATTATGATAACGTTGGTAACGTTCATTTTTCTCTGCTTGTTTTGCGACAAAAAAATCTTTGATTGACCAAAAGTCATCTTGATAAATATGTTGCGTAAGCTGTTTAAATAATGCTTGATTGCCTGCTAAGAAGCGAGATTCTAATAGGTTAGTTGCAATACTAATATCATTTTTACCTTCTTCCAGACATTGCGACAAGGTACGAATACTGTGTCCAACTTCAAAATGACAATCCCACAAGAATTGTACAAACTCTGCAACTTTTTGTTCTAATTCTGTTGTTAATGGTTCAGAGGATAAAATTAAAAAATCGAGATCAGAAAGCGGAAACATCTCTTCTCTACCATAGCCACCAACAGCAATTAAACTGAGCATTGGTTGTTGATCAAAGGCAAAATGTTTCCATAAAGCCAATAATAATTGATCACAAAGTTGACTACGTTGTTTAATTAATTGATAAATATCGATATTTTGAGAAAATTCTTGAGCTTCCTTCTCTTTTAGTTGATTAAATAACTGCCGAATCTCTAATGGGGTAAATGTGCTACTCGTTAAGGTTGGTAAAGTAAATTGTGTTTGCATAATATTCCTGTTATGGGTGTTCTTATAATTCAACTAACTTATGCTTTTTCTAATAAAAAAGCGACTTTTTCTTTGCAGTTAAAGTCGCTTTTTTCAGCAATTAGTTGTTGACCATTATTCGTTGGATACGTCCCACTTCTTCATCACGAATAGTTAACACCTCACATCCATTTTCGGTTACCACAATTTGATGTTCATATTGTGCAGAATGGCTACGATCTTTGGTTTTTACTGTCCAACCATCGCCCATTAAACGAATTTCTTTTTTGCCTGCATTAATCATTGGTTCGATAGTAAATACCATTCCTGGTTGTAATACTACACCGCCATCATCCGCATAATAATGCAACACTTGTGGATCACAATGGAATTCGGTTCCTACGCCATGCCCACAATATTCACGAACGATTGAAAATCCTTGTTTTTCAGCATATTGTTGAATAACACGTCCAATTTCATTTAAACGAATACCTGGTTTGACTGTGCGTAATGCTAAATAGAGCGATTCTTGTGTCACTTCACATAGCTTTTTACTGCGAATAGGTGCTTCACCAACAATATACATTTTTGAATTATCACCAAAATAACCATCTTTGATCACAGTAACATCAATATTTAAAATATCACCATCTTTTAGTTTTTTATCATCACTTGGAATACCGTGACATACGACTTCATTGATTGAGATACAAACAGATTTTGGGAAACCGTGATAATTCAAACAAGCTGGAATAGCTTTTTGTTCATTCACAATATAATCATGACAAATACGATCTAACTCACCAGTAGTTACACCAGCTTTCACATAAGGTTCAATCATCACTAATACATCTGAGGCTAATTTACACGCTACTCTCAATTTTTCAATTTCTTCTGCTGTTCTTAATGGAATTGCCATTTTTTTCTCCAATTTTGTTCTTGTTTTAGGCGCAATATAATAACACTATTTACTATCTAATGAAAAAACCTTTCCATGAAATTGTTGAACGATTTACTAGGTTATTAGATAATAGCAGCGTTATTTTTTGTGGGATTTATTGATAGGAGTTAAAAAATGAGTGATGTGTCAATCCCTCTTACTTTCACTGATGCAGCAGCGAATAAAGTAAAAAATCTCATTGCTGGTGAAGACAATCCAAATTTAAAATTACGTGTTTATATTACTGGTGGTGGTTGTAGTGGCTTCCAATATGGTTTTACTTTTGATGAAAATGTGAACGAAGGTGATTTAACTATCGATAACTCAGGCGTTACACTTGTTGTTGACCCAATGAGTTTGCAATATTTAATTGGTGGTACTGTTGATTATACCGAAGGATTAGAAGGTTCTCGCTTTATTGTTGATAATCCAAATGCAACAACAACTTGTGGTTGCGGTTCTTCTTTCAGTATCTAATCAACATATCTAAGGCTATCAACTTGATAGCCTTTCTTTTTGAATCATAGAGGTGACAACATGGAATTCCAATTTTATCGAATTGATCGTCAAACGGTAAATGTCAGCTGTTCAATGGAACATGAAGCGGTTGCTCGTTGGGCAAATAGCGAGATTCAAGGTAATTTAGCAAAAATTGAGCAAATTCTTATGGCAATTGAACAATCTCGTACTCAACCTCATACCATAGATAAAATTATTTCAGGTAAAGAATTTTCATTACACATTAATGCCGATGAAATAATGGTTAAGGCGAATATTCTTTTTGATGAATCATCTTCTGATGAAATTTTAGAAGACGATTTGCAATTTTATGATGAAGAAAATATTGCTTTGTGTGGTGTTGAAGATTTTATTCATTTCTTAAATGCTTATGCACAATTTATTCAAGAATAATCTTTAATTAATAATTTGTTTTATTTTTAAGCACTTATATTGCATAAATGTAACACTATTGATTTTTTTCTGCGATTACGATCACATTATTAAACATTACTTCCTTTTTGTTTTTGAAGTCCAGTATTCATTTAACTATTATAACGCCGCCCTAAAGGGCTTTATAAAAATATAAATTAAATTTAAAAAGGTGTGTGTATGTTAAATGAGCAAACTGTAAATGAGTCTGTGCATTCTGCAACAGAACAATCTAAACGTTGGAATAAATTCGACATTGCTTGGATTCTTAACCTATTCGGTACTGCAGTTGGTGCTGGTGTATTATTCCTTCCTATTAATGCAGGTAAAGGCGGTTTTTGGCCATTAGTTATTATGACAATTATTGTTGGCCCTATGACTTATCTAGCACATCGAGGATTAGCAAGATTTGTCCTCTCTTCCTCTAAACCAGGTAGTGATATTACGGAAGTAGTAGAAGAACACTTTGGCAAAACTGCTGGAAAATTAATTACCCTATTATATTTCTTTGCGATTTTCCCAATTCTACTCATCTATGGTAATGGTATTACTAATACCGTTGATTCTTTTCTTGTAAATCAATTACAAATGGCTTCTCCACCACGTTTCTTACTCTCATTAATCCTTATTGGGAGCTTAATTGGAATTTTCTTATTAGGTGAAAAAGTAGTATTAAAAGTAACAGAATGGTTGGTTTATCCATTAGTCTTTATTTTATTTGCATTATCGGTTTATCTTATCCCTGAATGGAATACCAGTATGTTACAAGAAGTACCTACTGC
Organism: Gallibacterium melopsittaci; assembly: GCF_042433085.1. Taxonomy (NCBI): domain Bacteria; kingdom Pseudomonadati; phylum Pseudomonadota; class Gammaproteobacteria; order Pasteurellales; family Pasteurellaceae; genus Gallibacterium; species Gallibacterium melopsittaci. The sequence continues at coordinate 11,587 of NZ_JBHLWA010000049.1, read as the reverse complement.
AAAAGAATTTCTATTAACTCTTTGGATCACGATTCCAGTCCTTGTGTTCTCATTCAATCATTCTCCAGCAATTTCCTCTTTTGTATTATCCCAACAACGTCAATATAAATTTACTGATGTTGCCGAGCATCATGCAAGCAAGACCTTAAAAGGAACAGCAACTATTTTATTATTGTTCGTGATGTTCTTTGTTTTCAGCTGTGTACTCACATTAACACCTGAAGATCTTGCACTAGCAAAAGAACAGAATATTGCTATTTTGTCTTTCTTAGCTAATAAATTTGATAATCCATATATCTCTTATTTAGGCCCATTGGTTGCCTTTTTAGCCATCACCAGTTCGTTCTTTGGACACTATATGGGAGCACGTGAAGGTTTATTAGGTTTATATTTAAAATTGAAAGGCGAAAACTCATCACAAGTCAATTCAAATTCACGTCATTTAAACCTTGTCGCTGCTCTATTCTTCCTACTTTCTTTGTGGTTTGTCGCCATTATTAATCCGAGCATTTTAGGTTTAATCGAATCTCTAGGTGGTCCTATTATTGCAATGATTCTCTTTATTATGCCAATGTACGCAATCAGACATATCCCAGCAATGCAGCGCTATCGTGGCAGATGGAGTAATGTGTTTGTTGTCATTATGGGATTAGTCGCAATTTCTAATATTGTTTATAACCTTATTGCTTAACGAAAGTTGTAATTTTCGTTAAAATTCATCTCCTTGCCTTAGGTATGTTACCTAAGGCATCTTTTATAACGAATAATAATAAATTTGTGAGTATTTATGATTAGTGTGTTTGAAATGTACAAAATTGGCATTGGACCATCTAGTTCACATACGGTTGGACCAATGAAAGCGGGAAAACAATTTATTGATCAATTAATCGCTGACAATCAATTAATGCAAGTAACGCATTTACATATTGATGTCTATGGTTCACTTTCTATGACTGGACGTGGGCATAACACCGATATTGCAATTATTATGGGGCTTGCAGGCTATCTACCTGATAACGTAGATATTGATCAAATTCCCATTTTTATTGATCAATTAAAGCAACAAAAACAGTTTCCTTTAGCCTTGGCGACACATACGATTCCATTTGATTTCTATCAAGATATGGAATTTCATTCAACATTCTTGCCATTACACGAAAATGGGATGACGATTAGTGCTTATCATCAAGATCAATTATTAAAACGTGAAACCTACTACTCTATTGGTGGTGGTTTTATTGTTGATGAAGCACATTTTAATCAACAACAGGCGAATGAAAGTAATGTACCATTTCCGTATCAAAATGCGGCAGACCTTATTGATCATTGTCGTGAAAATGGTTTGGCCATTTCTGGTGTCATGTTACGCAATGAACATGCTTTACATAGCAAAGAAGCGTTAAATGCGCATTTGAGCAAAGTTTGGCAAACAATGGAAGCCTGTATTCAACACGGTTTATATACAGATGGATTATTACCAGGACCATTGAAAGTACCCCGCCGTGCAGCAAGTTTACGTCGTCTATTAGAATCTAATAATTCTCTTTCTAGTGATCCAATGAAAGTTATTGACTGGATTAATATGTATGCATTGGCAGTAAATGAAGAAAATGCAGCGGGCGGTCGCGTGGTTACTGCACCAACCAATGGGGCTTGTGGCATTGTACCTGCGGTACTTGCTTATTATCAAAAATTTATCGCACCAATCACAGATGAGGTACGTGATTGTTATTTGTTAACCACCAGTGCGATTGGTTCATTATATAAAATGAACGCCTCTATTTCAGGTGCGGAAGTTGGTTGTCAAGGAGAAGTAGGCGTGGCTTGTTCGATGGCAGCAGCTGGATTAACTGAAATTATGGGCGGCACGCCTGAACAAGTATGTATGGCAGCAGAAATTGCCATGGAACATAATCTTGGCTTAACGTGCGATCCTGTTGGTGGGCAAGTACAAGTACCTTGTATTGAACGTAATGCGATTGCTGCTGTAAAAGCGATCAATGCAAGTCGTATGGCGTTACGTCGTAACACACAACCTCGCGTTACGCTCGATAAAGTGATTGAAACGATGTACGAAACGGGCAAAGATATGAATGCGAAATATCGTGAAACTTCACAAGGTGGGTTAGCGATAAAAGTAATTTGTAATTAAAAATTTAAGGGAGCAAATTATATGCTCCCTTCTCTTTTCTTAATACAAGATTAAGATAACAAACAGTTTTTCTCTCCGCGAGAAAGGCTAATTAACCCAGAACGAACAACTTCCACAATCGTAGTTTGTTCTTTAACTGCACGAATAAAGGCATTTACTTTTTCGCTATCCCCACTTAACTGCACCGTATAAGTTTTTGGTGTAATATCAACAATTTGACCACGATAAATATCCGCCATTCGCTTAATTTCTTCTCGAATTTGCCCTTGTGCTTTCACTTTGATGAGCAGAATTTCACGCTCAACATGTTCAACATCACTTAAATTAATTACACGATAAACATCAATCAATTTATGCAGTTGCTTTTCAATTTGTTCCAATACTTGTTCATCACCGTATGCTTCAATTGTCATTCGAGAAAGTGTTGGATCATCTGTTGGTGCGACGGTCAAACTTTCGATATTAAATGCCCGTTGTGAAAATAACCCGATAACTCGTGATAATGCTCCAGATTCATTTTCTAATAATACTGATAAAATTCTACGCATTATGATCTCTCCGTTCTGCTTAAATACATTTCATTCATTGCCCCACCACGCACTTGCATTGGATAAACATGTTCTGTTTCATCCACTTTAATATCCACAAATACAACCTTATCTTTCATTGCAAGCGCTTGTTTTAATTTTTCTTCTAATTCTGCTGGTGAATTAATTTGCATACCAACATGTCCATAGGCTTCTGCTAATTTGACAAAGTCAGGCAATGAATCCATATAAGATTGAGAATGGCGCCCCGCATAAATAATATCTTGCCACTGTTTTACCATTCCTAAGAAACGGTTATTCAAACTGACAATCACAATCGGAATGCCATACTGCTTCGCGGTTGACAATTCTTGAATATTCATTTGAATACTACCATCACCTGTCACACAAACTACGGTCGCTTCTGGATGTGCTAATTTCACACCTAATGCAGCAGGTAAGCCAAATCCCATCGTACCTAAACCGCCAGAATTAATCCATTGACGAGGTTTAGCAAATGGATAATGTAATGCAGCAAACATTTGATGTTGCCCTACATCAGAAGCGATATAAGCATCCCCATTCGTTAAACGATAAAGCGTTTCAATCACTTGTTGTGGCTTAATCACTTCATTATTTGTTGTATAAGTTAAACATTTTTTCTCTTGCCATTGATGAATTTGCTGCCACCACTCTGCTAACTGTTGCTGTGCTTTTGCAATATCTTCATCCGTTAATAGGGCAAGAAATTCATCTAATACCATCTGTGCATCGCCAACGATAGGGATATTCGCAATCACATTTTTTGAAATAGAGGTCGGGTCAATGTCGATATGAATCACTTGGGCATTAGGACAATACTTAGCAAGATTATTGGTAGTACGATCATCAAAACGTACTCCAATACCAATAATTAAGTCACTATTGTGCATCGCATTATTAGCTTCATAAGTTCCATGCATTCCCAACATGCCTAAAAATTGTGGATCTTGTCCTGGGAAACCGCCAAGTCCCATTAATGAGGCTGTTACTGGAAGATTTAAGTGATGAGCAAATTTTGTCACTTTCTTTGCACAATTTGCAGTAATGACACCACCACCAATAAACAATACTGGGCGTTTAGCAATTTGAATCGCTTTTAATGCTTTTTTAATCTGTCCTTTATGACCTTGTAAGGTTGGATTATAAGAACGTAAATGCACTTCTTCAGGATAACTATAATTATATTTAATACTTGGGTTTAAAATATCTTTTGGTAAATCAATCACCACTGGGCCAGGACGACCAGTTGAAGCAATATAAAAGGCTTTTTTCATTACCATTGGGATATCTTCTGCTTTCTTCACTAAAAAGCTATGTTTCACTACAGGACGAGAGATCCCAACCATATCACACTCTTGGAATGCATCACTACCAATTAAATTTCCCATTACCTGACCTGATAAGACAACTAATGGCACAGAATCCATATAAGCTGTCGCAATTCCTGTAATGGTATTTGTTGCCCCTGGACCTGAAGTAATTAATACACACCCTACTTTCCCTGTTGAACGTGCGTATCCATCCGCCATATGTACAGCACCTTGTTCGTGACGTACTAGAATATGCTCTATACCGCCAAGCGTATGAATAGCATCATAAATATCAAGCACCGATCCACCTGGATAGCCAAATAAATATTCCACACCTTGATCTCGTAACGACTGCACCACCATTTCGGCGCCAGATAATTTTTTCATCTTTAGTTCTCCAGTTATTATTATTAATCATCTTGGTTACTATTTTTACTGCAACTTAGATAGCTTGTCTATAGCTATTTTTTATGTGATATGCATCAAATTTAGGATTTAACTCTAAAAAATAGCTGTTTTTAAAAATTAAATAAAATAGATTTCTGAAAAGATAAAAAAATACGGCATTAAGCCGTATTTTATAAAATTATATTTTTTATTTAATTTATGCTGTAATTGGTTGACGTGATCTAAAAATAAAGAATAACACTGCCAAAACAACCGCCGTTGTTACAAAACTAATAATAGCTGAGCTAGTAAATCCTAAACAAATAAAGCCAACAAAAGAAGCGACCGCAACTACGATTGCATAAGGCAACTGGGTATTTACATGATCAATATGATTACATTGTGCACCTGTTGAAGAAAGGATAGTAGTATCTGATACTGGTGAGCAATGGTCACCACAAACCGCCCCAGCCATCACTGCAGATAAACATGGAAGCATCAACGAAGGATCAGCATTTGCTGCCATTGCTGCTGCGATTGGTAGCATAATACCGAAAGTTCCCCAACTTGTACCTGTTGAGAAAGCCATTGCGATAGCTAGCACAAATAATAGTGCAGGTAATAATTGAGTCATCATATTACCGCTAATCAGACTGGCTAAATATTTACCTGTATTCACATCTCCTACAATCGTATTAATTGTCCAAGCAAAGAATAAAATTGTAATCGCTCCAGACATTGATTTAAAACCGATTAAAATTGCTTTGATGTAATCTGAAAAACTAATTCGATTAAAAATAAAGAGTGATGCAACAACAAAAGATGCCAAACTACCAACCACTAATGAAATACCAACGGTGGTATTTTCGAATGCCCCCAACACAGAGAAATTTTGGCCATTTGCGGCTAAAGCCTCATAACCCGTATACATCATCATAGCAACTGTACTAATAATTAATACGATAATTGGAATAATCAATCCTTTTACACTGCCCTGATTATTATTATCAATTACATTATCTTCTTGTTCTACCACTTCCATTGCTTTACGTTCATGTTTTGCCATTGAACCAATATCAAATGAAAAATAAGCCACAAAGAACACTGTAAATAATGCAAATAATGCATAATAGTTCATTGAACTCATTGCAACGAAAGCGCCCATTGGTGAGTAATCTGCAATCGCATGTGTCGTTAATAATCCAGCTACTAAAGTCATAATATATGCCCCCCAGCTAGAAATTGGCATTAATACACACATTGGTGCAGCAGTAGAATCCAAAATATAGGCTAATTTTGCACGAGAAACGTTAAATCTGTCTGTAACTGGGCGAGCAATTGCACCAACAGCTAAACTATGAAAATAATCATCAATAAAGGTAAAAAATACTAAACAAGCTGTTAATAGTTTTGCTCCTCTTCTACCTTTAATATGCTTTTGTGCCCATACGGCAAATGCTTGATTACTACCAGAAACCGTTAATAAAGAAGTTAATGCACCTAACATTAATAAGAAAATAATAATACTTACATTATTACTATTAATACCTTCTTCACCATAAACTAAAGAAAGCACACTATTTTTAATATAAATAACAGCATTTAATGGATTTCCATCTGTTAGCATTAATGCGCCAACAATAATCCCAACGCTTAAAGATAATAATACTCGACGTGTTATCATCGCTAAAGTTAAAGCTAATAAAGGCGGTACAATCGACCAAATAGAAGAAGAATAATCAATAAGTTCCATACGCTAACCTAATATAAAATTAAGAAGAGTCTAGCGAGTTATTTAGCGAAGAAAGGTTTCACAAAAGGAAGGATAATGGATAGATTAACCAGCCTAACTCGTAGCGCTCCATAGTTACACAAAATAATTACTATGACAGTATCGTCCCTTTCGGTAACGATCCCAACCAATTAAGATGACGCTTAATTGATTTCGGCGGTTATTCCTTTCCCTTCTCTTCAATGCAGTCAGCTCCAAGAAGATACTTATAATAATCGCACCTCTACTTCAGGTGGCTAAAAGATACAATAAGTGATAAAAAATGCAAGTATTTTAAATAAATATCCAATTAAAATATTAATATTGATATTTACTTTTAAATTATTTTTGTTAGAATTCATTAGTATTTTTATTAATCATATACTCTTAACTACATTTCTGAGGAGATTATTAATGGAAGAATTATTAAGAACACTAAATAATATTCGCTCTTTACGTCTTTTTGCAAAAGAAATACCTTTGGAACAATTAGAAACTATTTTCAGAAAATTCGAACTTGTTGTTCAAGAAAGAAAGGAAGAAGAGGCTCAACAACAACAAGTATTAGCAGCACATCAAGAAAAAATTGAAAAATATAAAGAATTACTTAAATCAGAAGGTATCTCTCCAGAAGAACTATTAGAAGTAATGAATTTACATCGTTTCAATCCATCACAACATAAAAAACGTGCTCCTCGTCCAGCAAAATATCGTTATACAGATTTAGATGGTTCAGAAAAAACTTGGACTGGCCAAGGAAGAACACCAAAAGCAATTCAAATTCAGCTTGATAAAGGTGCAAGTTTAGAAAGTTTTGAAATTTAATTTTTTTCCAAGAACCTATTTAATTGTCACTAAATAGGTTCTTTATTTTTATGTCTTATAAATTTTATCTGTAAATCTTTTTCAATTATTCATGCTATTTTCTAAGGAGAGATATATAGAATATTTTATATTTCATTTAAAGATGACTAAATTGTACTTATTTAATGTTTATTATTTATTTACATAAAAATCATAACATATTGATTTATACAAATATTCCTATTTGTTATATACTAAATTTTTTAGAATGAAGACTTTTTAAGCTATCAGTTGCCCCGCCCATTTTTTATACAGCTAGAAATCTTTTGCAAATTAATAAGTTACTTTTTGTCAATTGCACATCTCTCATTTCTGCATATTTTTCTGCTTGAGTTTTTATTGAAACACATTATATTGATGCAAAAATTTTTTCAGATACTATATATTGTGTTAGGGGCTTTTTAATGAATACATCACTCCGAGTTACTAAGCGCGATGGTCGTTTAGAGCCAATTGATTTAGATAAGATTCACCGTGTGATTACCTGGGCTGCAGAAGGCTTAGATAATGTGTCAGTTTCACAAGTAGAATTACGTTCTCATATTCAATTCTATGAAGGGATTAAAACATCTGATATTCACGAAACCATTATTAAATCAGCCGCAGATTTAATCAGTAAAGATACCCCTGACTATCAATATCTTGCTGCTCGTTTAGCAATTTTCCATCTACGCAAAAAAGCCTTTGGTCATTTTGAACCACCTCGTTTATATGAGCAAGTTAAGCGCCTTGTACGTATGGGGAAATATGATCAATCACTACTTACTGATTATACCCGTGAAGAATGGGATGAGATGGATACTTATCTTGACCATTGGCGTGATATGACCTTTTCTTATGCAGCAGTTAAACAGTTAGAAGGTAAATATTTAGTTCAAAACCGTGTAACAGGTGAAATTTACGAGTCTGCGCAATTCTTATATATTTTGGTTGCGGCTTGCTTATTTGCACAATATCCAAAAGAAACACGTTTGAGTTATATCAAACGTTTCTATGATGCAACATCAACATTCAAAATTTCATTGCCAACACCAATTATGGCTGGCGTACGTACACCAACACGTCAATTCAGTTCTTGTGTATTAATTGAATGTGATGACAGCTTAGATTCTATTAATGCGACTTCAGCCGCAATCGTAAAATATGTTTCTCAACGTGCAGGCATTGGGGTGAATGCAGGAGCAATTCGTGCATTAGGTAGTCCAATTCGTAATGGTGAAGCCTTCCATACTGGTTGTATCCCATTCTATAAACATTTCCAAACCGCTGTAAAATCTTGTTCGCAAGGTGGCGTGCGTGGTGGTGCAGCTACTGTTTATTATCCACTTTGGCACTTAGAAGTAGAAAGTTTATTGGTATTAAAAAATAATCGTGGCGTAGAAGATAACCGTGTACGTCATATGGATTATGGGGTTCAAATCAATAAATTAATGTATCAACGCTTAATTAAAGGTGGTGATATTACTCTATTTAGTCCATCAGATGTACCAGGACTCTATGCTGCTTTCTTCGCTGATCAAGAAAAATTCGAACAGCTCTATTTACAATATGAACAAGATCCTGAAATTCGTAAACGTTCAGTGAAAGCCGTTGAGTTATTCTCGTTACTTATGCAAGAGCGTGCGTCAACAGGGCGTATTTATATCCAAAATGTGGATCATTGTAATACACATTCACCATTTGATCCTGAAGTTGCACCAGTACGTCAATCTAATCTCTGTTTAGAGATCGCTTTACCAACTAAACCGTTGCAACATATTCATGATGAAAATGGCGAAATTGCCCTTTGTACACTTTCAGCTTTTAACTTAGGAGCTATTGAAAATCTCGATGAATTAGAGGATTTAGCAGATTTAGCAGTACGTGCTTTAGATGCTTTACTTGATTATCAAAATTATCCAATTAAAGCGGCGAGAATTGGTTCAATGGGACGTCGTTCATTAGGAATTGGGGTAATTAACTATGCTTATTACCTTGCGAAAAATGGGGTGCGTTATTCTGATGGTTCAGCAAACGATTTAACACATCGTACTTTTGAAGCAATTCAATATTATTTACTAAAAGCATCAAATCGTTTAGCGAAAGAATTTGGACCTTGTGAATTCTTTAACGAAACCACTTATGCAAAAGGTATTTTGCCTATCGATACTTATAAGAAAGATGTCGATCAGTTAACTAAAGAACCTTTGCATTATGATTGGGAAAGTTTACGCAAAGAGATCAAAGAGTTTGGTTTACGTAATTCAACATTGACAGCGTTAATGCCATCTGAAACATCATCACAAATTTCTAATGCAACCAATGGTATTGAGCCTCCTCGTGGTTATGTGAGTATTAAAGCGTCAAAAGATGGTATCTTACGCCAAGTTGTTCCTGATTATGAAAATCTAAGTGATCGTTATGAACTACTATGGGATATACCAGGAAATGATGGTTATCTACACCTAGTAGCGATTATGCAAAAATTCGTTGACCAAGCAATTTCTGCAAATACTAACTACGATCCACAACGTTTTGAAGATGGTAAAGTACCAATGAAACAGTTATTAAAAGACTTATTAACTGCTTATAAATATGGTTTAAAAACACTTTATTATCAAAATACTCGTGATGGTGCCGAAGATAGCCAAGAAGATCTTGATGATGGCTGTGCAGGCGGTGCTTGTAAAATCTAATCAAAAAGGTCAGTATTACTGACCTTTTTACTGTTTAATTCAATCTTGAGGAAAAACTGATGGCATATACCACTTTTTCACAAAATAAAAATGATCAGCTCAAAGAACCAATGTTCTTTGGACAAAATGTTAATGTGGCACGCTATGATCAACAAAAATATGAAACTTTTGAAAAACTGATTGAGAAACAACTCTCGTTTTTCTGGCGTCCTGAAGAAGTTGATGTGTCACAGGATCGGATTGATTATCAGGCATTACCTGAGCATGAAAAACATATTTTTATTAGTAATCTAAAATACCAAACACTATTAGACTCTATTCAAGGTCGTAGTCCAAATGTGGCATTGTTACCTCTTGTTTCTATCCCTGAATTAGAAACGTGGATTGAAACCTGGACATTTTCTGAAACGATTCATTCTCGTTCATACACGCACATTATTCGTAATATTGTGAACGATCCATCTATTGTGTTTGATGATATTGTAACCAATCAAGAAATTATCAAACGTGCTAGAGATATTTCTGCTTATTATGATGATTTAATTCGTGATTCCCAACTCTACTCGCTTTATGGTGAGGGTACTTATACAGTTGATGGTAAAGAATGTACCGTGACCTTACGCAATCTAAAACGTCAACTTTATCTCTGCTTAATGAGTGTAAATGCACTCGAAGCTATTCGTTTTTATGTGTCCTTTGCCTGTTCCTTTGCCTTTGCAGAACGTAAGTTAATGGAAGGTAATGCGAAAATTATCAAGTTTATTGCGCGTGATGAAGCATTACATTTAACTGGCACACAACATATTTTAAATATTATGGCGGCAGGACAAGATGATCCTGAAATGGCAGAAATTGTTGAAGAGTGCCAACAAGAAGCTTATGAGCTATTCGTTGCTGCCGCAGAACAAGAAAAAGAGTGGGCAAATTATCTCTTTAAAGATGGTTCAATGATTGGTTTAAATAAAGATATTCTTTGCCAATATGTTGAATACATTACTAATATTCGTATGCAGGCTGTTGGTTTACCATTACCATTTGCAACGCGTTCCAACCCAATTCCTTGGATTAATGCTTGGTTGGTATCCGATAATGTGCAGGTTGCTCCACAAGAAGTAGAAGTAAGTTCCTATCTTGTTGGTCAAATTGACTCAAAAGTCGATGTTGACGATTTTGAAGATTTCAAATTGTAACTTTTATCTTTAAAACTTAGGGCATGAATATTTATGCCCTTTGTAATTTTTCTTCAATCATCACCATTTCTTAACATAGATACTCCAATATAGTTGTGTTATTATTTGCACGCCTATGACTTATAGGTATTCTTATTGTTAATTATTAACTTTACAGGAGTTTGACTATGAAAAAATTATTTATTTCTCTTGCCTTATTAGGTACTGCAATGAGCGTATCGGCAGCTGATTTAGCCCCTTCTTGCCAAAAATATTTTGAGGAATATGAAGGTATGCTTAAAGCTATGCCACAAGCACAAGCGGACGCATATAAACAACAATATGAAGCTGCAAAACAACAATTCGCTGCATTACCTACAGCGGCACAAGATCAAAGTTGTACTCAAGCACTTGAGCAATTAAAACAATCTAAAGCAGCAATGGGTATTAAATAATAGTTAGATTAACTATATTTGTATTACCTCTCTCACAATGAATGTTGTCCCTCTAGTGGGGGGGGGTATCTAGATAAAAGCATCTCTGATTTTTTTCTTTTCATCATCAATCACTATCAATTTTCATCTCACCCATTATGTCTTACTTAATCAATAGATTTCTTTTGGCATATAGGACAAAAAAGTTGGTAAAAAGTGGTTTAAAAGCATATAGTACAAGGCTTTAAACCACTTT
>NZ_JBHLWA010000048.1:0-22435 GCF_042433085.1 Gallibacterium melopsittaci | reverse complement strand
CTCGCACCCTCCGTATTACCGCGGCTGCTGGCACGGAGTTAGCCGGTGCTTCTTCTGTGACTAACGTCAATCAAGTAAGCTATTTACTTACCCGCCTTCCTCATCACCGAAAGAACTTTACAACCCGAAGGCCTTCTTCATTCACGCGGCATGGCTGCGTCAGAGTTCCCTCCATTGCGCAATATTCCCCACTGCTGCCTCCCGTAGGAGTCTGGGCCGTGTCTCAGTCCCAGTGTGGCTGGCCATCCTCTCAGACCAGCTAGAGATCGTCGGCTTGGTAGGCCCTTACCCTACCAACTACCTAATCTCACTTGGGCTTATCTCATGGCTAGTGGCTAAAAAGTCCCACTACTTTCATCTCTCGATACTACGCGGTGTTAGCCACAGTTTCCCGTGGTTATCCCCCTCCATAAGCCAAATTCCCAAGCCTTACTCACCCGTCCGCCACTCGTCATCAATGAAAGCAAGCTTTCATTATGTTACCGTCCGACTTGCATGTGTTAAGCCTGCCGCCAGCGTTCAATCTGAGCCATGATCAAACTCTTCAATTTAATCTCGTCTCAAATACTGACTTCGTCTCTTCAATCTTAATGAATTTCTGAGTTTTCAGCATTCAAGGTATTCTTTTTAAAACTTCTTTCTTCACAGTCTAAAAAAAATTCCCTACCGAATGCCCACACAGATTGTCTGTTATTGGTTTTTTAAAGAACAAAAAACGACGCTTTCTTTTTTTTAACTTCACACTTCAGCGTCGTTGCGGAGGTGCATTATAGTGATTTAAATACACCTTGCAAGTAGTTTTTTATAAAAAAAATTCAACCGTTTATTTTTTAAACTTTGAAAAATGAATTTGACGCACTAACTCTGGAAGATCTGCAATAGAATCAATAACATAATTAGCCTCTCTTTCTACCTCTATTGAAATCGGTTTTCCTGTTCTAACTAAAACAGTACAACCAATATCTGCCGCTCTACCCGCTAACACATCATCTAATTTGTCACCAATCATAATAGATTGTCTTGCATCGATGTTTAAATCGTTGATTGCATCAAGTAGCATTCCTCCTTTTGGTTTTCGACAATCACATTCTTGTTTATATTCTCCCTGACCATCTGGATGATGTGGGCAATAGTAAATACCGTCTAAATGTACGCCTCGATCTTCTAACGACCAATCCATCCATTCCGTTAATTGGTTAAATTGTTCTTCTGTAAAATACCCCCTTGCAATTCCTGATTGATTCGTCACTAATACCAATGAATAACCCATTTCTTGTAATTCTTTTAGCGCTTCAATGCTTCCATCAATAAATTGAAATTGATCAATGGTATGAACGTAACCATAATCAATATTTAGTGTCCCATCACGATCTAAAAAAACAGCTTTTTTCATTTCTACCTCTACCCTACTGTCTATTTTTATAAAATTATGATTTCATCTCTAATATAAGTAAACGTCTTCTCTTATCTATCAATCAATGACTTAGCATAAACTATATTTTAAATGCTAATAACTAAACTTTATAAAAACATATTGACATAGCTATCTAGACGTCTAAAATACTCGATAATTTTCTTTTATCCACTTAATTAAGTCAAAATGATCAAATTAGAAAATATCTATAAAACTTTCCAAGTGAATGGACGACAGCTCACTGCACTGGATAACGTTTCTTTACATATACCTAAAGGTAAAATTGTTGGGGTTATTGGTGCTTCTGGAGCAGGGAAAAGTACACTCATTCGCTGTGTTAATCTTTTAGAACGTCCAACGAGTGGTAATGTCATTGTTGATGGCAAAAATCTAATGCAGCTTTCTCAAGCTGAACTTGTACAAGCTCGCCGCCAAATTGGTATGATTTTCCAACATTTCAATTTACTAAGTTGCCGTACTGTTTTTGGTAATATCGCATTACCTTTAGAATTAAATGGTACGCCAAAAGAGAAAATCAAAGAAAAAGTGAATACATTGCTAGAAATGATTGGCTTAGCAGATAAAAAAGATGCTTATCCAAGCAATCTATCTGGTGGACAAAAGCAACGTGTTGCCATAGCTCGTGCATTAGCGAGTGATCCAAAAGTATTATTATGTGATGAAGCAACAAGTGCCTTAGATCCAGCAACTACCCAATCTATTCTCAAATTATTGAAAGAAATTAATCGTAATCTAGGTATTACTATTCTCTTAATTACTCATGAAATGGATGTGGTAAAACAAATTTGTGATCATGTTGCTATCATTGATAAAGGCTGTTTAGTTGAGCAAGGTTCTGTCAGTGAAATCTTCTCTAATCCAAAAACACAATTAGCACAAGATTTTATTCGTTCAACATTCCACATTAACTTGCCTGATGAATATATGGCTCAGCTCAGTGAATCACCACGTAATGCTGAATCCTATCCATTAATTAAATTTGAATTTACTGGACGTTCTGTTGATGCCCCATTACTTTCACTTGCTTCGAAAAAATTTGGTATTGATTTAAGCATTTTAACCTCACAGATTGATTATGCTGGGGGCGTAAAATTTGGTTTTGTTATCGCTGAAGTGGAAGGTGATGAAGATGCTATTACTCAAGCAAAAATTTATTTAATGGAACACAATGTGCGTGTTGAGGTACTCGGTTATGTTTGATGTGTTAACTCCTCAAGTTTGGACTTTAATTGGCAATGCGACACTAGAAACACTTTATATGGTGTTTGCTTCTGGTTTTTTCGCTGCTTTATTTGGCATTCCTTTGGGCGTGGTGCTGTTTATTACTAAAAAAGGGCAAATTAAAGAAAATAGAAGTTTAAATACAATTCTTAGTGCCATTGTTAATATTGGTCGTTCTGTACCTTTTGTCATTTTACTAGTTGCGATTATTCCATTTACGATGCTTATTCTTGGCACATTTATTGGAACTACTGCTGCGATTGTACCTTTGACTATTTCGGCCATTCCTTTTGTCGCTCGCTTAGTAGAAGGGGCATTAATGGAAATTCCATCTGGCTTAACAGAAGCTGCAAGAGCAATGGGAGCAAGCAACTTCCAAATTATTACTAAATTTTTATTACCTGAAGCCTTACCAAGTATCATTAATGCAATTACGATCACATTAGTTGCCTTAGTAAACTACTCAGCAATGGCAGGTACTGTTGGTGGTGGCGGTTTAGGTTATGTTGGTATTCAATACGGTTACCAAACTTATGTGCCTGAAATTTTGATCGCTACCATCGTGATTCTCGTTATTATGGTACAAGTTATCCAAACTATTGGCGATCAACTTGTCCGCTATTTTAATCATAAATAATCCAAGGAGATTTTATATGCAAATCAAAAACATCTTAACTATTAGTGCATTATCTGCTGCTATTGCTTTTTCCTCTTCAGCTTTTGCAAAAGATGGCAAAATTAAAGTTGGTATCCAAACTGGTCCTGAAATGACTGTTGCAGAAACAGCAAAAAAAATTGCTAAAGATAAATATGGTTTGGAAGTTGAATTAGTACCATTTACTGATTATGTAACCCCTAACGCTGCATTAGAAAATAAACTGATTGATGCAAATGCATTCCAACATAAACCATATTTAGATTCACAAATGAAAGATCGTGGCTGGACTGATCTTGTTATCGTTGGAAATACTTTCGTTTATCCAATTGCCGCTTATTCAAAAACAATTAAAAAAGTTAGTGAACTAAAAGATGGTGCTACTGTTGCTATTCCTAATGACCCAACTAATGGCGGACGTGCATTACTTTTATTACAAGCTCAAGGTTTAATTAAATTAAAAGCTGGCACAGGCTTAACACCAACCACATTAGATATTGTGGAAAATCCAAAAAAATTAAATATCAAAACACTTGATGCAAACTTGATTCCTCGTACTTTAGGTCAAGTTGATCTAGCTATTATTAATAATACATTTGCAGGTCAAGCTGGATTATACCCAAGTAAAGATGCTGTTTTCGTAGAAGATAAAGAATCTCCGTATGTTAATATCATCGTTGCTCGTGAAGATAATAAAGCAGATCCTGATGTACAAAACTTCGTAAAAGCCTATAACACTGAAGAAGTATATAAAAAAGCAATGGAAGAATTTAAAGATTCTGTTGTAAAAGGTTGGTAATTTATCCGTTATATCATTTAATCATAAGCCGAAAGGAAATTCCTTTCGGCTTTTAGTTGTTTAGGAGTATCAATGTTTTCTTTTTCAGAAGATGAATTAAATAATCTACCAGACACATTACAAGCACTTATTACTGATGATGATAACCTCATTAGTGTCTTAGCCAATACTTCTGCTTTACTGAATCAATTTCTACCAGACATTAATTGGGTCGGTTTCTATCTACTCAATTCAGACGATATCCTCACGTTAGGTCCGTTCCAAGGTAAAGTTGCCTGTACTCGAATTCCTGTTGGTAAGGGTGTTTGTGGTCAAGCGATAGCCCAACAAAAAGTACTTCGTATTGACAATGTACATCAATTTGATGGTCATATTGCTTGTGATAGTGCTAGTAATTCTGAGATCGTCTTACCGATCTATCACCAACAAAAAATTCTTGGCGTATTGGATATCGATAGCCCTAAATTCGCTCGTTTTACGCAACAAGATCAAGACATTCTAGAACAATGTATCAACAAACTTGAACAACATTTATCCACTATTTCTTTATAAGGATCATTATGTTTCATCTCACGCTTGAAGACGAACTTTTTATTAGTCAACCAAAACAAATTGGCACGCATTCTAACCAACACGAACATCTTGCAGTTGTCTTTGAAGATGATGGCGATACTGGTTATTTCTATGCAATTGATACTCAACAAACTGAAGCTATTGTTGATAGTTTGCACATTTATAATGTCACTTCTGTTGAACAGAAAGAAATTGCCCGTAAATTACAAATTTGCTGGTCTGAAGATGGCTATCTCGCATTACTATTAATTAATGATTATCCTCACGCTGTTTTCGATTTCAAAAAGTTAATTGCTTATAATAATAACCAATTTCCACAACCAGCTATTACCAGTTTATGGTCGCACAAGCTCATTACAGATGAGTTAGTAAAACAATGGTTATCATCAGAAGAAAATAATTGTACTCGACAATAAATATGTTATAGTTTCCTCCAATTAAAAATACAATTTTTAATCGTCATAACCTATAAAGGAGGGGTCATGAATCTTAGGGATCTAGAATATTTGGTAGCGCTTTCTGATCATAAACATTTTCGTAAAGCCGCCGATGCTTGTCATGTCAGCCAACCAACGCTTAGTGGACAAATTCGTAAACTTGAAGATGAATTAGGTATTATTTTATTAGAACGTACTAGCCGTAAAGTATTGTTTACTCAGTCAGGTTTATTATTAGTTGATCAAGCTCGTAATGTTCTAAAAGAAGTACAATTACTTCGTGAAATGGCAAGTAATCAAGGGAAAGATATGACAGGCCCATTACATATTGGCATGATTCCAACAATTGGACCTTATTTATTACCTTATATTATTCCAATGTTACGAGAAGCCTTCCCTGAGTTAGAGGTTTATCTCTATGAAGCACAAACTCATCAATTACTAGAACAATTAGAAAAAGGGCAACTAGATTGTGCAATTGTTGCTTTAGTAAAAGAAACTTCTGCATTTATGGAAATTCCTATTTATGATGAAGCTATGCTAATTGCAGTATCTGATAAGCATCCTTTAGCCAAAGAACAAGAAATTCCTCTCGAACGTTTAAAAGATTATGAGTTACTTATGCTCGATGATGGACATTGTTTCCGAGATCAAGCATTAGGTTATTGTTTTGTTGCTGGAGCTAAAGAAAATACACATTATCAAGCAACCAGTTTAGAAACATTACGTAATATGGTTGCAGCGAATGCAGGAATTACATTTATGCCAGAACTTGCTGTATTAAATGAACGTTCAAGAGAAGGTGTAAAATACATTCCATGTATTAATCCTCGCCCTTATCGTTCCGTTGGTTTAATCTATCGTCCTGGTTCACCACTTCGAGCACGCTATCAACGTGTTGCTCAATTAGTAGAAAAAAATATTAAACCGTTACTTGTTACCCCAACTCAAGATTAAACATTATGAGCGGAATTCGAGCAAAACAAAAAGAAAAAACGCGTCGTGCATTAATTGATGCGGCTTTTGATCAGCTTAGTGCAGAAAAAAGTTTCTCTAACCTAAGTTTACGTGAAGTCAGTCGAGAGGCAGGTATTGCACCTACCTCTTTTTATCGCCATTTTCGTGATATGGATGAGCTTGGATTAAGTATGGTTGATGAAGCTGGCTTAATCTTACGTCAATTAATGCGTCAAGCTCGTAAGCGAATTGCTGATGGCGGTAGTGTAATTGTTATCTCTGTAGAAACTTTTTTTGAGTTTATTGCTAACCGTCCAAACGTTTTTCGCCTTTTATTGCGTGAAAGCTCTGGTACATCACAAGAGTTCCGTACTGCTGCTTCCCGAGAAATTAACCATTTTGTTGCAGAATTAGCGGAATATATTATGAATAAAGATAAAACTATTCCTGATTATGTGGCTAAAGCACAATCAGAAGGAATGGTAACATTAGTCTTTACCGCTGGTTCACATGCATTAGATATGAATCATCAAGAGCGAGATGCCTTAAAACAGCGAGTAATTTTACAATTACGAATGATGGCAAAAGGGGCTGCGGTTTTATCATTACACCAAACTGCAACTGATGAATCTTAAGAAGTGAATTTAGTGATTAAGGAATAAATAATTAGATGAATACTGGAGTAATGATGGAAAAACTCCTGAATGGCGTAAAGAGCTTTATTACAAAGAATAAAGCTCAAAAATTAAAAGTTACATTCCAATAACAACGCAATCTATTCCTTTTGATCCTAAAGTAGATTTTGCGTTAGATGCTGCATTATAACTATCTAATGGTCCAATAAAAACACGAGTCCAATCTGCCGAGCTTTTAGTGAAAGCATTAAATCCACTAACCACCAAGCGACCTTGCATCGCCTCTGCTTGGGTTTTATTTTTAAATGCACCACATTGCAATCCATACTTACGACCTGACTTATCAGTATTTTTCTTACTCTCACTTTCTGTTTTTGCTTCAGTCACTACAGTTTTAGCGGTCGTTGTCGTTGTTTTTTCCACTTTTTCAACTACTTTAGGTTGAGTCGTTGTTTGTTGCTGTGATGTTGCTTTAGTTTGAGCTAATTTCTCTTGTTCAGCTGCTTTCAAACGAGCCTGTTCTTCAGCTTTTTGTTTTGCTTGTTCAGCTAATTTATCTTGTTCTAATTGTAATAAAATTTTCTTCTGCTCTTCAGTTAATTGTGCATTTTTAGCAACAGACGATGCATTGTCATCAACTGGCACCTCCCTTGTCTCAAGTTGTTTAATATAACTCCAAACCTCTTCTGGACGACTCGGTAACGTACTTTTTTTAGCTGTTGGTGCTGCTTCTGGTGTAAGCTCAGTTTCTTTGCTTACTGGTGAACTTTCTTTCAAAAAGAACAACCCTATCGCAAAAGCAACAACAATAATTACAATTAAAGCCAATAATAATTTTTTCTTACCTTTTCCTTGTTGCTGTTGTCTTCTTCTGGAGCCAGAACTCCTTGCATAATCTCGTTGAACCACAACTCTTTCCTAACTTATCTTTTACTTATAAAACGGGCGCTAATTTTACTGAAATTTTAAAATGTTGACTAGAAAATATTGGAGTCTATGAATGTTTTGTGCGAAACCAAATATCTATAAACCTTAACTAAAATCATAAGGATCAATATCCAACGATACCCTTATTCCTGATGGCAATTTTATTATGGTCAATAAATGTTCTATCCTAAACAACTGTTGATGCAATGCTTTCCGCTGTTGGTGCTGTAACAAAATATACCAACGGTAACGACCTGCTTTTTTCTCAATAATTGTTGGCAATGGACCTAATATTTGTAAACCCTCTACAATAGCCTCTTCACTATCTTGCATCTGTTCCACTAATAATTGTAATACCTGTTTAACCTTCTCTTCATCTCGTCCAGATGCTTTTATCATTGCTTGATAGTAATAAGGTGGTAACTGAAACTGATAACGTTGTTGTAATATCTGTTGACTAAATTCCGTATAATTTCCTGAAATCAATATCTTAAATAACGGATGGTCTGGATAATGTGTTTGTAATAATACTATTCCAGCTCGTTCACCCCGTCCAGCTCTTCCTGCCACTTGTACATATAATTGTGCTAAACGTTCTTCTGCTCTGAAGTCGGCTGAAAATAATGCACTATCAATATTAATTAATCCCACTAATCCTACATTAGGAAAATGATGACCTTTAGCTAACATTTGTGTGCCAATCAAAATTTGTCGTTTACCTTGAGCAATCTCTTGTAAGTATCGTTCTAAAGATCCTTTTCTCGCCGTACTGTCTCGATCTAAACGTACTACTTGATAATTTGGGAATTTCTGTTGCAATACTTGCTCAAGTTGTTCTGTACCTAGTCCCGTAGTCAGTAAATGTGTTGAACCACAATGCGAACATTGGTATGGAATAGGTCTTTGAGCACCACAATGATGACACTGTAAAATACGCCGATATTGATGATAAGTATAGGGTTTATCACAATGCTGGCACATCTCAACTGTACCGCAGTCATGACATAAGTACACAGGTGCAAAACCACGACGATTTAAAAATAAGAGAACTTGTTCCCCACGCAACAACACTTCTTGCATTTGTGATAGTAAGGTTGTCGATAAACCGCTCTCTAAGTATTGATTTTTTAAATCTACAACCATCTGATGATTAGGTATTTGATTATTCGCTCGATAACGTAATCTAATTAAATGATATTTTTTACATACTACATTATATAGACTCTCAAGACTAGGTGTTGCACTTCCTAACACAATCGGGATGTTATGTTGTTTAGCTCGATAAACAGCAACATCTCTTGCATGATAACGCAATCCTTCCTGCTGTTTAAAAGATTGGTCATGCTCCTCGTCTAAAACAATTAAACCTAATGTCTGAAATTGCGTAAAAATTGCTGATCGAGTACCAATTACAATCGCAACTTGATTCGCTTTTGCGGCTCGCCAAACTTGTAAGCGTTCATTATCATTCATATTTGAATGTAAAACGGCAATCGGTACATTGAAGCGTAAATTAAAACGGCGGATTGTTTGTGGTGTTAAACCAATTTCAGGCACTAAAACTAACACCTGTTTTCCCTGTTTCAACACCTCTTCGATCACTTGCAAATATACTTCTGTTTTTCCAGATCCAGTTACTCCTTGTAACAACCAAGTATGAAAACCTTTAGCTAAACTAATCTGACTAACTGCTAAGGCTTGTTCTTTATTTGGTGTTAATTTATTTTTCGTTTGAACAAACGTATTGAGGTTTTCTATCTCAAACCATTGAGGAGATGATGTTTCTATTTCTACCAACTCAACATACCCATTCATTAACACATTTTTCTTAATTGCTTGTGAAAAAACATCGCTATTTTTTTCTAATCGTTGGTGCTGTTGTAGAAACAATAACATCTCTTGTTGGCGTGGCTTTCTTGATAAACTTTGTTGTTTAATAACTTGCTCGCCTAACGGAGTTAATTGATAAAACAGTTGCCGACTAGCAGATAAAGGTTCGCCTTTGCGTATTTTCACAGGTAGTGCTGAAAATAAAACTTCACCTAATGGATGATGATAATAATCTCTTACCCAATGCAATAATTGCCAAGTTTGTTGATCAAATAGTGAAGTATGATCTAAAACCTTGATTATCTCTTTTAAGTTATCAATTTCACTGGTTTCTGGAAAATCGGTTACAATTGCGACTCGTTGTTGTGTTCCAAATGGTACTAATACTCTTGAACCAAGCTCAATCTTTGTTTCCACTGATAATACATAATCGAACTGACTTCTTAACGAAATATCTAATGCAACCCGTATAATTTTCATTATTTACCTTACATCTGCTAACAACCGAAACATTATAGGCAATTTTTGCCAACAACGCAGATAAAAACAAAACAATTACAAATCCTAAATATATTTTTTGTGTTGAATTTTAGCCTGATTTCCTATATTATTCAGTTCCCTTTTTACTGTCGCCTTTTGGCGATGTTTTTTTGTAAAAATATGTGCGGTGTTGGTTCTTAGGTGATCAATAGCGGCACATGAGAATTTGAGGTTATTATGAAACAAGGTATTCATCCAGAATATAAAGAAATCACAGCGACTTGCTCTTGTGGTAATGTGATCAAAACTCGTTCTACTGTAGGTCACGATCTTAACTTAGACGTATGTGCAAAATGTCACCCATTCTACACTGGTAAACAACGTGTTGTTGATACTGGTGGTCGTGTTGAACGCTTTAACAAACGTTTCAGCATTCCAAGTTCAAGATAAGAACAGTAAAAAACCTACCAAATTTGGTAGGTTTTTTGTTTTTTAGTCGTTTATTTCCAGAATTGCCACCAAGATTTCTTTTCTGTCTCAACTTGCGGTTGTTCAACTTCTTTCACTTCTGCTTGAGCTAATTCAGGAGAATAGTCAAAACTTTCTACGACTTTCTGTTGATTAAAATGGACTACGAGTTTCTTCTCGATGGGATCTTCATGTCCTTTTTGAATTCTTTGTACATAAACCCAGTTAGATGTATTAAATGGATCAACAACTAATGGTGTACCAAGTAAATATTGAACTTGTTCTTGCGTCATTCCTTTTTGTAATTTCTCTACCGTAGAAGCATCCAGATAATTCCCTTGTGGAACATCAATACGGTACACAAGTTTTCCTACTGGTGTTGAGCAAGCAGAAATACCAAATGCAAAAAGTGATGACAACAAAACAATTTTTAATTTCATAATAGTTAGCCTTCTAATATTCGTTAACTCAAACTGATAATACCTAAACTTAGCTAAAATGCCAATTTAATATTTATTACGTTGCAACTGGTCTTTCAAGTTAGCGGGTAGTCCTTTAATCAATAACGTATCATTTGCTTCATCCCAAATAATGCGAGCATCCAATAACTCTGCAGCAAAACTAATCGTTACCCCTCGTCCAGAACCAGAAAATTTTTCTAGTTTTTTCAATGTCGCTGGTAATGGTGGAATAGAATCTTCTAATTCATATGCTTCAGATTGAGCAAATTCTACGAAAGATTGTCCATTTAATTGATCCATTTCCGCAGATAATGCTTCAACATCTATTTCTTCTCCCTCATCAGCTCTCGCTTTGCAATAAGCAAGTACTTGTTGTTTCACTTCTTTTGATTGTTCTGGTGCAACATCATCTTGATGGCAATAATCCTGAATTGCCTGTACCAAGATTTGATTTTGTTCTCTTGGATTCAATCCTTCTTCAGCCCCTAAAAAATCCATAAAAAAGTCACCAACTTTACGTCCAATTCTTCCTTTTAAGAAAGTTAAATATCGATTTGATTGCGCATCAATACTTAATTCCGTCAAATTGATTCGGGCAATAATGTCACACTTACTAAGATCCAAATACTGAGTACCATGTACGTCTAATTGTTCGTCCACCAATAAACTCGTTCTACTATCAATTAATCCTAAAAACAAATAATCTGTTGCTAAAAAGTTATATTGACTGACGATAAATGTTCCACCCGTAGCAAAACTATATTTACTAATTTCTTGTGCCAAAAGTTGCACTGCTTGCTGACTAAAGGTCAAAAAATCAAGTTCCTTTTCTAAATATCGATTAAGCATTTGGGCAAATTTAGATTCTGCATGAAATACCGCATAGGTTTTATTTTTAGCTTGGTAATGTTGATGCAATTCCAGCATAAGTTGCTGTACCAAATCTGTTTCTGGGAGGGTTTGACCTCGTAACTTAGTTTCAAGTTCAATGGTTTCTGCATCTTCAGTTAATTTTCTTTGTAATTGATGCAAAATAATCTGTTCAACATTTATACTCATAATAATATTTACACTACCTTTGCCAAAATATTCCCCATTATAGGAGATTTTCCCGATTATTTTTACCCGATTTTCTGAAAAAATCTGGTATGATAAGCGCCACGTTTATTTCATAAAAAATTTTTGTATGGCGGCACATTCTAAATATTCAAATAAAGAAATTGAAGCTCTAATGAATGAAATGATCAGCACATTAGAAAAACATCAGGCACCTGTTGATTTATCATTAATCGTTCTAGGTGATATGGTAAGTAATTTATTACTTAGCAGTGTGAAAGAGTCTCAACGCCTTCCTTTAGCAAAAGCATTCTCTGAAGCATTATTAAATTCATTAGCAACCGCCCATAACAAGCACTAATCGGCACCAATAATGTTAAAGCTGCATTACACCCAACAAGATCGCGAAGAGTTATCGAGAAAAATCTCGTGGGGACATTGGTTTGCTTTTTTTAATATTATTATCTCTTTTATTATTGGTTCACGTTACGCTTTTTTCTCTGATTGGCCAGATACTCTACTAGGAAAAATTTACTTTTTTATCAGTATCATTGGGCATTTTAGTTTTATTGTTTTTGCCATTTATCTACTCATTATTTTCCCACTGAGTTTTATTATAAAAAATCATCGGACTTTTCGTGGAATTACCGTTATTTTGGCAACACTTTGCACCACAATTTTATTAGTTGATAGCGAAATCTATAAACGATTCTATATTCACTTAACTTCAATGGTTTGGGATTTGGTCATCAATCCAGAAAATGGTGAATTAGCTCGTGATTGGCAACTCTTCTTTGCACCAATGCCAATTATTCTATTATTGCAAATGTTATTTTCCCGTTGGTCTTGGCAAAAATTCCGTAGTTTAGAACGACAAAAATGGATAAAACCTGTTTCTTATACATTTTTGCTTGCCTTTATCGCTATGCACTTAATTTATGCGTGGGCAGATGCAACATTTTATCGTCCAATTACGGCACAGCGTTCTAATCTTCCCCTCTCTTATCCAATGACCGCAAGGAAATTTTTAGAGAAAAATGGAGTATTAGATGCGGAAAGTTATCAAGCAGCACTCACCAGTAATGGACGTGCTGATGCACATTATCTAGACTATCCTAAACGGGCCATTAGTTACGCTCAAACTGAACAAACACCAAATATTTTATTGATTAATATTTCAGGTTTACGAGCAACCGCTATTTCAGAAACCACAACACCAGCATTATCGCAATTTGCACAACAAACAATCAATTTTCAGCAACATTACAGCAGTAGTAATCAAGCACAAGAAGGTTTAGTGGGTTTATTTTATGGTTTACCTGGCAATTATTTAGACAGTATCTTATTTAGTAAAACACAACCAGTCTTACTCAAACATTTACATGAATTAAACTATACAATCCAAGCGCAATTAACACAGAAAGTCGCTCAACCACTCTTTTCTGTATTATTTAATAAAGATGAAAGACAATATAGCAGCAATAATCTTACTGCCTTTAAACAGTGGCAAACATGGTATGCTCAACAGCAAAATGCAGATACTAAACCATGGTTTAGCTTTATTGATCTATCTCTGACAACTATTCAACAAAATAAAAATACTACAACGAACACAACGGATAGTATTTCTATTTATCAATATTCACAAAACTTATTACAAGTTGATCAAGCCTTTGCAGAGTTAATAGATACTCTAAAACAAAACCAGCAATACGATAATACGCTAATTATTGTTACCGCTGATAATGGTTTCAGTGAAAATGAAGATTTGGCTAATTTTTCACCAGAGAAAATTAAAGTCCCATTATTCATTCATTGGCACGAAAAAACAGCAGAACAACAAACCTACCTAAGCAGTAATTTAGATATTGTGCCAACCTTATTAAAGCATATTTTTAAAGCCGAAAATCCAGTGAGCGATTTTGCATTAGGTAATAATCTCTTTTCAGATAAAGCAAATCAAGACAAGTGGACATTAAGTGCTAATGCCCGTTGGACAGTTATCATTGATAATGATGGGGTACAGTATCAAATTGACAAATATGGTAACTACAAGAAGTTTAATGCAACATACCAACAACAAAACTCTGCACGCCCACCACTAGGCTTATTCTTAGCCGCTTTTAGTGAAATACGTTCTTTTACTGAACATTAATTTTGGTTAATTGCCATTGCACACGCATAAGCAGAACTCCAAGCCCATTGAAAATTATAGCCTCCTAGCCAACCAGTTACATCTAAAACCTCACCAATAAAGTACAGTCCTTTGACATGCTGTACTTCCATTGTTTTAGAAGAAATACCTTGTGTATCTACTCCACCAAAGGTAACCTCTGCGGTACGATACCCTTCTGTTCCATTCGGCATAAATTGCCAATGTTGGAATGCCTGCACTAAAGTGGCAACGATTGTTTTACTTAGATCCGCTAAGACAATCTCTTTAATTCCCACACGTTGCCAAAAAACATCAACCACTTTATTTGGTAACAGTCGCTGTAAAGCGGTACGTAATTGCAGTTTAGGTGAGGTTTGCCGTAAATCCCATAAATATTCTGCTAAATCACAATTTGGCAATAAATTAATTTCTACGCATTCCGTTGGTTGCCAATAATTAGAAATTTGTAAAATTGATGGCCCAGAAAGTCCTCGATGAGTAAATAACAGCGCATTGCTAAAACTTTTGCCGTTATTTGCCGTTACTGTAACTGGTAAAGAAATACCTGATAATGCACCAAGAACTTTATCCTGTTCCAAATAAGTAAAAGGTACTAATGAAGCTCTTGGAGGAACGATGCTCAATCCAAACTGTTCTGCAAGTTGATAGCCAAATGCTGTTGCGCCTAACTTCGGCATCGATAGCCCACCTGTCGCCACTACAACATTTTCTGCCTGAATAGCATTTTTATTGGCCAGTTCTAGCACAAAATGCTTATCTGTTTTTTGCACTGATTCAATGTTTGTTTGTAAGCGAATATCAACTTTACCTAACTGGCATTCTTGCAACAACATCGCGACAATCTGTTCGGAACCCTCATCGGTAAATAATTGTCCTGCTTCTTTTTCATGATAACTGATACCATATTTCGCTACTAAGGCAATAAAATCCCATTGGGTATAACGGGCTAATGCCGATTTTACAAAATGAGGATTTTGCGATAAATAATTCGCCGCACTCACCTCTAAATTCGTAAAATTACAATATCCACCACCAGACATCAGGATTTTTCTGCCCGCTTTTTTACCATTATCTAGCACCAATACAGATTTTCCCTGCTGCCCAAGTTGTGCAGCACAAAATAAGCCTGCAGCACCTGCACCAATAATGATCACATCATAATGTTGCATTGATTAATTCTCTTTACTTGATATATCAATAATCATTACTTCCGAACGTGAACCAAGTCGAAATGGTACGCCCCAAAAACCATAGCCAGAGGTTACAAAAGTATGCATTTGCGCAAACTGTTGATAACCATAACTTAATTGATAAACAAATTTCGCAATCAGATTGCCAGGAAAGATTTGCCCATTATGTACATGACCAGAAACTTGAATATCTGCACCAGCTCTAGCATTTTCTTCAATAGAGGATGGACGATGATCCAACAATAAAATAGGCAGTGTTTTACGTTTATCCATTGATATTGTTGATAAAATTTTTTCTATTGGCTGACGTTGACGATCCATTTCATCATTACGCCCTGCTACAATGACACGATCCGACACCACCACAGCCTGATCTGTAAGTAAATAAATGCCCTCACGTCTAATTTCATTGGCTATTTGAGCTGGCTGTTGAAAAAAATCGTGATTACCGAGTGTAGCATATACTCCTAATGGGGCAGACAATTTTGCAAAATAGGGCTGCATTTTCTCCGCAAAATATGCCTCAAGGTTATCATCCATAATATCACCAGGTAATAACACAATATCGACATTTTCTTGTGCAAAAATCTGCTGTAACTTTTCTAATTGTTTAGCACCAAATAAATGCCCCAAATGGAGATCACTCGCTACACCGACACGCAAGGGAGCTATTTGTTTATCAATCTTAACTGCATAATGTGTTACTTGTGGTACATAAGCCTGATAAATGCTAACACCAAATAATCCAAATAAAATTATTAACGCTAATCCCCGACTCAATAAAGGATAGTCCGTAAATTTTACTTGCCAAATAGAGATAATTTTTTTAATCAAATACAACACTATCGCTGTCAACGTAACATACCACAAAGCCGTTAACAGCAAGGCTGAGTAGCGAAACCCATTTGGAATTATGCGTAATAGTGAAAAGACGATTAAGCCATTAATAACAAGATAATTTATCCACACGAATTTGCGTTTATATTGTGCGACGACTGGTTTATTCATGATTAGCCAATCAAAAGCTTTTACCCAGATAAATATTAATAACTGTAATACGATTAGCACCAGACTAAACGTGATAACATAACGTGACAATGTAAAATCCTCCGATAAATAGTATTACGACTCTAATAAGGCACTCTTTTTTATTTAGTAAAAAATAATGGATAAACCCGTTATTCACAGAATTTACCCATTAATTTTAGCAACAAGCTCTATTTAGCGAAGTTCATCTAACGCCGCTAATACCATTTCAGGCTGAATATCAATTAATGATTGATGATATCCTTGTTCACTATCCTTACTTTTACGAACCTTAATCAACCCACCACTAATTAGGCGAATAATTTTTACTTTATCTGTTAATGGTGGCGTATATTCAGGACTTGTCGGACCATACACAGCAACTAATGGGCGTTTTAATGCCGCTGCAATATGCATTAATCCAGAATCATTACTTACCACTGCTGTACAGCTTGCGATTAAATCTATCGCCTGCGGTAGCGAAGTCTCCCCTGCTAAATTAATACAATAACGTTGACACTCTGCTGGTAAACTTGCCCGAATTTCTTCACCAACTTGATGATCTTTAGCCGATCCAAACAAACAGACTTGTTGTCCGCGTTCTATTAGCTGTTGGGCTAAATTAGCATAATGATAATGTGGCCAACGTTTTGCTGGGCCGAACTCTGCTCCAGGGCAAAAACCAATGATTTCACGTTCAGTATCAATTTGAAAACGTGCCGTAAATTCACGCAGTGTTTCCTGTACTTGATGCAAATTGGTTTGCAAATAAGGATAAGGTAAGGGAAGATCTTTCGCTGCTGGAATAGTCCCTTTATCAAAAGCTAACGCAATATAACGTTGCACCATCAAAGGGTACTCACGTTTATTACTGCGTAAATCATTTAACAACCAATAGCGACTTTCTCCTTTCCAACCTCGACGTAATGGGATCTTTGCAAATAATGGAATAAACGCAGATTTCAACGAGTTTGGTAATACAATCGCTAAATCATATTGACCTCGTAATGTTTTTCCAATTTGATAACGTTTACGGAGATTAAATTCACCATGTCCTATTGGCATAGCTAATGCCTGATTTACTTCAGGCATTCTCGATAACAATGCTCGACACCAATTTGGTGCTAAAACATCAATTTCACAATCAGGATAACGTTGTTTTAAAATCTGATACAAGCTATGCGACATCATCATGTCGCCGACCCAAGATGGGCCAACCACTAAAATTTTCATCGAATTATCAATTATTTATTTAACCACGCCATATATTCTGCAACACCTTCAGCCACTTTTTTGAATGGCTTGTCATAGCCTGTTGCACGTAATTTTGTTAAATCTGCTTGCGTATATTCTTGATAACGGCTCTTTAAATGCTCTGGGAATGGAATGGTTTCTACTTCGCCTTTACCATGATATTTCACTACGGCTTTCGCTACTTCTGCAAAACTTTCTGCATTGCCAGTACCACAGTTGAAAATACCTGAAATACCATGTTGCCAACACCAAATATTCACCGCGGCTACATCACCAACATACACAAAATCACGGCGGAAATGTTCGCTACCCTCAAAGAGTTTTGGATTTTCACCTTTTAGTATTTGATTATTTAAATGGAATGCCACGCTCGCCATACTGCCTTTATGATTTTCACGCGGTCCATAAACATTGAAATAACGGAAGCCACATACAGGTGATTGTGCTTCAGGTAAAATTTGGCGTACATATTGATCAAATAAAAATTTTGAATACCCATAAACATTAAGTGGGTGTTCAAATTGGCGTTCTTCAACAAATTCTAAACGATCGCCATAAGTGGCAGCAGATGAGGCATATAAGAAAGGAATTTGACGATCTAAACAGTAATGCAACAACTCTTTTGAATACTCGTAGTTATTTTGCATCATATATTTTCCATTCCATTCCGTTGTTGCTGAACACGCCCCTTCATGGAATACCGCATCAATTTCACCAAGATCATCACCTGCGATAATAGACGCAATAAAATCCTCTTTATCACAGTAATCTGCAATATCTAAATCGGCTAAATTAGCAAACTTAGTTCCATCAGTTAAATTATCTACAACTAAAATATCTTTACGACCTAAATCATTGAGTGCTTTAACAATATTGCTACCAATAAAACCTGCACCACCTGTTACAATAATCATTTTTCTTCCTTAATTAACTAAATAATATTGTTCGTTATTCTAATAGATTTATCTAGTTGGCAAAACAAAAAAATCCCATCACATTTGTGATGGGATTGAACTTTTAATGAGATGAATAAGAAAAATACAACAATATGATCAATTAAACTTGTGTTTGGAAGATCACTTCATCAGCTTTCTTCACATAACTATTAATTTTATCAAAATTCATATAACGATAAGTATCGTCTTTATCTTGTTGTAAATCCGCTGCATAGCTTAAATATTCTTCTGGTGTTGGCAGTTTACCCAATAATGCTGCCACAGCAGCTAATTCTGCCGAAGCGAGATAAACATTCGCACCTTGACCTAAACGATTCGGGAAATTACGAGTCGAGGTAGAAACAACAGTTGATTTCGGCGCAACTCGTGCTTGGTTACCCATACAGAGTGAACAACCTGGCATTTCTGTTCTCGCACCACTCTTACCAAAAATACTGTAATAACCCTCTTCGGTTAATAATGCAGCGTCCATTTTCGTTGGTGGTGCAATCCATAACCGAGTTGGAATCACATCAGCAAATTTATTGAGCAATTTACCCGCTGCACGGAAGTGTCCAATATTGGTCATACAAGAACCAATAAAGACTTCATCAATCTTATCGCCTTGTACTTCAGATAATTTACGCGCATCATCTGGATCATTTGGCGCACAAAGAATTGGCTCTTTAATTTCGTCCATATTGATTTCAATCACTGCCGCATATTCAGCATCTGGATCTGCTTCTAATAATTGCGGATCAGCCAACCAAGCCTGCATATTTTTAATACGGCGCTCTAAGGTACGAGCATCACCATAACCTTCGGCAATCATCCATTTTAATAAAGTAATATTAGAATTGAGATATTCGATAATCGGTTCTTTATTTAATTTAATGGTACAAGCTGCGGCAGAACGCTCTGCTGAAGCATCTGACAATTCAAATGCTTGTTCAATTTTAAGATTTTCTAAACCTTCAATCTCTAAAATACGACCTGAGAAAATATTTTTCTTCCCTTTTTTCTCAACAGTGAGTAACCCCTGTTGAATTGCATAATATGGAATAGCATGGACTAAATCACGCAATGTAATACCTGGTTGCATTGTGCCTGTAAAACGTACTAACACTGATTCAGGCATATCTAATGGCATTACACCCGTTGCAGCAGCAAATGCGACTAATCCTGAACCTGCTGGGAATGAAATACCGATTGGGAAGCGAGTATGTGAATCGCCACCAGTTCCTACGGTATCAGGTAATAACATACGGTTTAACCAAGAGTGAATAATACCATCACCAGGACGTAACGATACCCCGCCACGATTCATAATAAAATCAGGTAAGGTGTGGTGTGTGGTCACATCAACTGGTTTTGGATAGGCGGCAGTATGGCAGAAAGATTGCATCACTAAATCCGCAGAGAATCCTAAACAAGCAAGATCTTTCAACTCATCACGTGTCATTGGACCTGTCGTATCTTGTGAGCCAACCGATGTCATACGCGGTTCGCAATATTGTCCTGGACGAATTCCTTCAACGCCACAAGCACGACCGACTAATTTTTGAGCTAAAGTAAAGCCTTTATTACTTGCTGCGACTGATTGTGGTTTAACAAAGACTTCACTTTCGCCTAAACCTAACGCTTGTCTTGCTTTATGGGTTAAGCCACGACCGATGATCAATGGAATACGTCCACCAGCACGTACCTCATCAAGTAATACTTTAGTTTTTAAACTAAAGGTCGCTAACACTTCATCACTATCATGACGACAAATTTTTCCTTCATATGGATAAATATCAATCACATCGCCCATATTTAATGCAGTTACATCAACCTCAATCGGTAATGCACCAGCATCTTCTAAGGTATTAAAGAAAATTGGGGCAATTTTTCCACCCAATACCACACCACCTGCACGTTTATTAGGAATAAATGGAATATCTTCACCCATGTGCCATAACACAGAGTTAGTTGCCGATTTACGAGAAGATCCCGTACCCACCACATCCCCAACATACGCTAAAGGAAAACCTTTTTCTTTTAATTGGTTAATTTGACTAATTGGACCAACTTCGCCCTCTTTATCAGGTGTAATGCCATCACGGCTATTTTTTAGCATTGCTTTTGCATGTAATGGAATATCAGGACGAGACCACGCATCTTGTGCAGGAGAAAGGTCATCAGTATTGGTTTCACCCGTTACTTTAAACACTGTTACGGTAATTTTGTCTGCTAATTTAGGACGAGATAAGAACCATTCGGCATCTGCCCAAGATTGCAATACTTGTTTAGCAAATGGATTACCCGCAGTTGCTCTTTCTGCAACATCATGGAAACTATCAAACATTAATAAAGTATGAGATAACGCTTTTACTGCTAAAGGGGCAAGTTTATCGTTATCAAGCGCTTTCACTAAAGGTTCAATATTGTAACCACCTTGCATCGTTCCCAATAATTCTACTGCACGTTCTTGGCTAATTAATGGTGATGTAACATCGCCAGCTACTAATGCAGATAAAAAAGAAGCCTTAACATAAGCTGCTTCATCAACACCTGCTGGGATACGAGTTTCAAAAAGAGTTAAAAGATAATCTGGATTGTCTTGAGAAGGGGCTTTTAAAAGTTCTATTAATTGCGCAGTTTGTTCCGCATCTAATGGTAATGGAAAAACGCCTTCTGCCTGTCTTTGTTCAACGTGTTTTTGATAATCACCTAAGAAATTAGCCATAATAAATCCTTAAATTAATATGTAGCTAGAGTATGAAGTAAATTCGCATATGTAATCATGCTGTATGTTAACCGTTTGTTAATATAGATCTACACCTTAGGAAAGTCAAAGGAACTACAAGAGAGATTATTGGATATTTGATCTACTTCTAAAAAAATTTTTTACAGAATTACTGATTTTTTAATTCTCAATCATATTCAAAATAAAAACTTGATTTCCCCCTCCCTAATCCATTATTTTAAATAATAGTAACATTCATTTATTAAAAAATATTATAAGGGAAACATTTATGACTAAAAAATTACATGGATTAATGCCTTTATTCGTTGCGTTAGGAATAACTGCATGTAGCTCTTCTGGGGGTTCAGAAAATAATCACACTTCAAATACTATAAACTCTTCAAATACTACAAATTCTTCCAACTCTATACATTTAGCAACACATTTTGATGACTATTATTTAGAAGATAGGGAAAATGTTTCACCTACTAATGATAATGAAATAGATAACATAGAAGATGAACTTGATAAAATTTTAGTACTTGATGGTTCAGGCTATAAAAAAGCGAATTTCACTACAAACGAAGCAAGTTACGATGTCTATGCTGTAAATTTAAATGACTCGGCTTACAGTATTATGATTAGCCATAATAGAGAAAAAGATTTTGCACGTTTAGATACTGCTAATGATTCTACTAAAGGAGATGTTTTAGATACCCTCTCAGGTAAAGCTACTTATATAGGCACTGCCCTTTTAGTCGATCAAAATCATAATATTACTACTGACGGTACCGTAAAATTAGAAGCTGATTTTACTAATAAAAATATTAGCGGTGAAATTAAAAACAATGTTCAAAATATTACATTAAATAATGCAAAAATAAGTAAAGCAACAAATGTGACTGACTCATCTGATAATTTTATTTCTTTCAGTGGAACAGCTACAACCAATACTGGTTTTTCAGGAGATTACTCAGGTTCATTTGCGGGTAAAAACGCTAATGAGGTAACTGGTATTGCAGTGCTACAAAAAGGAGATGAAAAATTAGGTGCTGCTTTTGGCGGAACAAAACAATAATCTATAACTCAAGAAATAACTGTCTATTGTTATAAAAATTAGGTGTAATAGACAAATTTGTTGCTAAAAGTAGGCTTAAAGCCTTATAGTACAAGGCTTTAAGCCTACTTTTTG